>JBAVTY010000857.1:0-1915 GCA_049696495.1 Candidatus Nitrosopolaris sp. | reverse complement strand
TATGTCTATGATGTCTTGATGCGGACCTCCTGCCAAAAAATACATAAGTGGAATTTGCTAAATTATAGTGACATAGTGTCATTACCGGACTGGTCTCGTCTATGGCATCATGAATGTCAATAGTACGCGCTCTACACAGCATACATAGCAAAACGACATATTTCTATATATGTTCGATTGGAAGGATTAGAATTAGCGTAATCGCTTGGTTTTGCGTTCTATACTTTTGATCCTTTTATCGATTACAAGTTCCTATTATCCTTTTTGTTCAACATTGGTTAGCTTTTTCTTCAACCCTTTCAAATGAACCGCCCGAACATTGCTTCCCTTTATGCGTGTGGTAATAATAGCCTGACTTCTTTTCTAATTTGAAGGTGTTTCCACACTTGGTACATCTGAACATGTTCTTGTACTCCATCATTGACACTTATGAGTTATTTTTATTGTAAATCATATTGGCATCGCTTCAAGATGACAATGAACCAATTTGTTTTTATATATAGGCCAAAGTAATTTAAATAAATTCTGTAGTAGCTTACGAGCGACTTGATAACATGAAACCAACTAACTTACTAAGAAATGACTACCATATTTAATTATCACCCGGTATATACAACTTGCAGGTGAATCATTAAAAAATGGAGAATCAGTGTAGCCAAGATGAAAACCATGATTCCTGCGAATGTGCATGTCATCCTGGATCTGGAGCTGTAGGGTGTTCGGGATGTGCACAAATGCACTGAACTAGCAAGATGGGATCTATGGATCCGCTTGAGATGGTGATGAGGATGTGGTACAAGGCATCGTTTAGAGCGTATTCGGAGTTTCAAAATGGTATGTCATTCTTACAATCTCTTCGGGAAACTACACCTTTGGAATTATCACAAACTGATATAGCCCGTTTATATTAGGACGAGGACCAACCAACGTCTACAAATGAGTTACGGTAGAGGCTATGGTGGCGGCCGTAGCGGAGATTACAACAGAGGTCCTCTTAAACCAAAACCAGTAGAGGCAGGAAAGGAATACGAAGTAGATATTACTGAAATCAGTAGACAAGGAGACGGCATTGCCAGGGTGCAAGGATTTGTAGTATTCGTTAAGAACGGTAAAGTTGGAAACAAGGTTAAGGTAAAGGTTACTGAAGTAGCAGATAGGTTCGCAAAAGCAATAATAGGTTAACTGTGCCACTTTAGTACCACGAGCATCAGTTCTCTCTGAGGTTACATATGCGATTCTGGCAATGACAGCGCTGCTGTGCCACTTTAGTACCAAGAGCATCAGTTCTCTCTGAGGTTACATATGCGATTCTGGCACTGACAGCATCAGTTGTGGACCAGGTGTTTGCCACGAAGGCTGGGCCGGTAGCGTTCTTGGGCAAGGATATTCTCGTTCAAGAGTTAGCACTCCTGTCCTATTATCGCCGCCGGCCGCGCTCATCTTCTTGTTACATAACTTACGGTCCTTGTTACTAACGAGGGGAGGCACGTCACGCCATCTATATAATTGCTATAAAGGTCAATATTGTTATAATTGATTTGATAATTGATTCTATTGGTTAATGCGCTTATGTTGCTTATCTTTTTTTAATCTCAGATTCATTTAGCAAGAATACAAAGATTTCACCACTACATTCTGTTATCGATTTAAGCGTGTAGCCATTTACTATGAGAGCTTCAATCTCATTAAACATTTTTTTGAGACTTGCTCCCTCTAACGTTGTTGGGTCCGCACTTTTGACTATCATCGATGCACAAAATTCTGAAATCTGGGATTACAAAAAGTAGCGTAATAGGAGGTATGATAGTAGACGGATACTAAAAACACTATCAGTTTAATTCTAATTTTTTGAAGCCAGCAGATGACCCTCGATACTATCAAGAAATACCACGAACAGGTAGCCACCGTTGACTAT
>JBAVTY010000856.1:0-3801 GCA_049696495.1 Candidatus Nitrosopolaris sp. | reverse complement strand
TCCCTTAAATGAATGACAGTTGCATAAGCCTCTCTATTCGGTTCTTCTAACGGTTCATGCGGTATTACAGTATCAATTGTGTCGCTTCGCTCATCGGTATTAGTGGAATCTACAAACAATCAGGTATCGCCAGCCCATATTCTCAGCCCATAATCTCAACAACACGCTAATGACACCATAGAATATCCTTAGCAGAATAGTTAATAACGATTGTAGTTTTGCTCACCTAGCATTATCTGTTAGATGTGGGATTATGTTTCTCCATAAGTATGAAGAAGTTGGATTTCCATGAAGAAAAAGAATATGTTCGCCTTTACCTTCATCAATGCAATGAATTTTTGAACCATGAACTTCAACAAAGTTTGATCGAAATGGAAATTCTGTAGAGACTTGTTTTTTGTTGTTGCTGTTGTTACTGTTCTTGTTGTTATCGTCTGTCGATTTGTATGCGGGTATAGTCGTATCAGTAATGTTCTGCTTTATAGAAGGAACATGTCTAATATCTATTTTTGTAGGATTGTAGACTTTGAATGAAAATCTCCGTTTGGTTTCTCATCAAAACTGGAAGAATTAGTAAAGCCGAATGGCGTTTTAGTGGTACAGACTAAAACTAACCTGTGAATTGAATTGGAGATCTGGACTTTAGCCGTTCATATTGTAACTTGAATAGATTAATTACTGCTGGTATATCCCCTGAATTTCGAATCCAATAGCTAACCCATCCGGACTCTGGATAAATGTGATGAGGTAATGCTTGTCCAGATGCGATCAAATTCTCTCTTATTTTAATAGTGAATGGCAAGTCAGCAAGTCTTTCACCGTGAAGATGGCCCATCTCCTTATTGTTAACTAAGAATTCAATACCACCAAATCGATTTGGTTCAGTAGTAACACCAGGCCATTCGAGTATCTTCTGTACTATGGTCTGAGTTATCGTTGTATCCATTCCTCCTCGTTCCTCCGGTGACTGGTTTTGGCATTTGGGAGAAGCACTGAATTTTAAAAATATAGCTAACACAATTGATACTATAGACAATATTGCAGCTGTAAGAAATACCAGGTTATATGCTTCTGCAGTTGGAAAAGAATGTTGTGTAGTTCCAATATTTACTACGTATTGATATGACTGCATGTACATTGCAGCAAGAGCTGGACCTATGGAACTACCAATAATTCGCATAAGACTAGCCATGCCAAGTGATATCCCACTATTCTGTCTTGGAGTGTTTAAGACTACCATGTTCTGAGCACCGATGGCCGTTAATGATAATCCTATGGCAATAATTCCTAGGTTTGTTGATATGAGAAATTCTGTAGAATGGAATAAGAAGAGTCCAAGGAATCCAATGGCATTAATTGTAGTTCCTATTATTAATGACTTTGAGGTTCTTAGTTTCGATATTATGAAACCTGAAGTAGGTCCAAACACCAGTAATATCAGAGCGAATGGTAATTGCACCCTTGTCGCGCTAATAGGATCACCTCCAAAACCAAATGGCGGTGGATTCCTTACCAATATGGGTATGGTTTGAAAAACAAGAAACATTGAAAAACCAACAATCATTATCATGATATCGGCGGGAAGGATTCCTCTGCTTAGCAGTAGTTTAAAGTCTACTAGTGGCGATGTTGCCTTCTTTTCCACTATCACAAACAGTGTTAGAGAAATTAGACCTCCTCCAAGGAAGATTAGAATTAGTAATGATGAATAACTAGTCTGATGACTATTACTACTATTATTACCTCCTGTCTGCAAGTAAGTAAGAACAAGTAGAAAGGATGTTACTGCAATAGCAAGCGTCATTGCACCTTTTATATCTATATTCGCTGCTATTTTATTCCTAGGTTTGGCACTTTTTGTTCTTTTAAGTACTGCGGTCTTATCTGAGTCATTAGAGATTTTTTCTGATTCTCCGCTCTCTTCTAGCTTTGATTGTTGTTGCTCCGTCTTTACTTGATCTATATTAAGAAAGCGCCAGTTTATCAACAGAAGACCAATAGCTATTGGTATTATCGTAAAAAAAGTAGTCTGCCAACCATAATGTTGGATTATATAACCTCCAATAGACAAACCTATTACAGCCCCAGCAGCAAACATAGAGGTGATTATTCCTTGGCCTATTGCCATTTTTTCTCTTGGGAATTGATCTCTTACTATGCTGAATGCAATCGGGAACATTGATATGCCTACCCCTTGCAGTGCCCTGGCAATTAGCAAAATGGATATGTTTGTTGAAAATCCAGCTATAGATACACCAGTAAGATAGACTATTAATACCACAAGTAATACTTTCTTCTTTCCATAGATGTCGGATAACTTCCCTGCAATTGGGGTCATTACAGCGCCTGTCAAGAGGTATATGGTGAGTATCCAAGAAGACGTGCCATATGTAATGTTAAATTCTTTGATAAGGGTAGGAATGGCTGGTGTAAGCATAGTTTCAGCATACATCACCATCGTAGCTATGGAGCTTAGAATTGCAAGTACCTTCCATGCTTCATGAGGGATTTTGTTTCCTGAAGGTGGAGGAAATGTTATGTGCTGTGATGACAGTGGTAGTGATTTATCTACTTCGGTTTTATTATCATTATGCCTAAGACCGTTGTTATAAAAAATATCGCGCTGTTAAAGAAACAATGCTCTCAACTTGAGAGTACTTACATCTGAAGAGATTGGAGCAATTCCAGACATATCTGAGATCATAGGTAAAGTGTTAACATTGCTTATTGTATCTAGTGGAGTTATCATTTAATTTGCAAAGGGATCAAACTGTTGGAACCGTTCCACCGTAGATTACGTACTCACTTCCATTGATTGACGATGGGCCGCCAGAGTTTCTGATGATGCCGTGTTCATGTACTTGGAGCATAATCCTACAAAGAAGATATTTGAGAACCCTGAAAAAGAGCTTACTGAGCGCTACATATCTTGTAAATTTGGTTAGTTATGTACGTTACCAACTGTAGACTCTTCATACTATCCACGGGTCCGTGTTTGTAAAAAATAAGATGTTATATTTCCTAAGGTCATTCTCAGGTCAATAAAAACCAAAATAAGTCTCTATTTTTCATTGTGGTTTTCGCCAATCACAATAGACGCATAAGATAACTTTTTGTCAGGGATTAGTTGAATTTAATAATTGTTGAATTGAATTCGACCAGTATAGTTTCCTAGACTGTTAAGTGCTACACCTTTGTTATTTAATGCATCATTCCGACCGGTTCTGTATCATGAAATGCTTCATCGAACGTCGAAGGTAAATTCTATTGTGCCAATTCGAGATAAACTTAAACCTGAGAGAATATATGGACAGAAGAATAAAAAGAAACATGAATGCAGCCGTGATTACTGTTTTGTTACTGGTTTTTATTGCTACTAGTACAAGTACAATGATCAGCTCTAATTATTTTGCTACGGCGATTTTTGCGTACAGTAAACCAAATCAAGTTAACTCAGATATCACAGAAGACTCATTAGACATTTACAATATACCATTAAAAAAAGTGCACGTAGGAGATATTGACGTCGCGTATAAGATTTTTGGTAAAGGTAACAATACAATAATACTCATCAATGGAGCGGGTGAAAACATGAATTTTTGGGACCCACACTTCTTAAAGGTATTATCGGCAAATAACTCTGTAATTGTTTTTGATAGTCGTGGAATAGGAAACACCACCTTGGGAAACAAACCATTCACAATAAGTCAATTTGCAAATGATACTGCAGGTTTGTTGGATGCGCTCAAGATTAATAAAAAAGTAGATGTTCTAGGATTCTCTTTGGGTTCATTGACAGCC
>JBAVTY010000855.1:0-2254 GCA_049696495.1 Candidatus Nitrosopolaris sp. | reverse complement strand
TTGCCATGTGGGTCGGTAGTAATTCCCTTCAAGCCGCGTTCTAATAAAGGAATTTTAAATTCTTTTATAAAATCACTTTGTTTTTCATATGTTACCATATCTTTCAGAGTGATTGGTTGTGCATTGGCGACTTTTGAATAATAAGATGAGATTTAAAAAGATGTAACAAGCAAAAATAAAATGGATAATAATATAAAATTCGACCAAGTGACGAAATTATTGGTTTGCATTTTAGTTGACACCTTCTATGCTAGAAGTTCTACACTTTATCATCGGATATTTATCAGTAAAATAGTTCATGCTTTCACATTTCAGTCGAAATCAGCTCTTACCTACCAAGTAGTTCCAATTCACTTGTAGTGGGACATATATTCCTCTATTTTTCAACATCTAGATGAATTTGTTCTTTATCTCTTAGAATTATGTTCCTATAATCTTGCACTGGCACACCATCCACAGTAGCTTTTACTTTTTTACCAGTGGTATCGAGGCCACCCCATATATCGAGAAACTGACCCAAGTGTATATGGTCTAATCGTATTGGATTCTACGTGAACAGTACCATTATTATTGTGTGTATGTAGTGGGGCCATGCTTGACATATTCATAGTCATAGCATGCATACCGTATTTATCTAGAGAATGATCTTTCCACAAAGAGGGACTTATCCCTATTTTTGCAGGTATAGCTACGGGTTTTCCGTCAATGGTCATACTGAGTCTTTCGCCATTTCTTAAAATATAGTTTTTGATATCTGACACTGGCTTTCCATTAACATATATTGCCACATTCTTATGTTCGAGATCTATTCCCCATATTTTTAGAAAGTTTTGTAACGTAGAATTTTTACTCGCCGATGACGCTACTCCGACTATGCCATTATTACTTTCAGTACCCATTGCCGCCGTAGCAGGCATATACATATTTATCATCGCCTGCATACCGTATTTATCTAGAGAATGATCTTTCCACAATGAGGGACTTATCCCTATTTGTGCAGGTAAAGTAACTGGCTTACCATCAACCGTCAGCTTGAGAATAGGGTGAATATGCATAATGATTGTCTTATTATCCGAAGCACTCGCTTGAGGTCCAATCAGTGTAGTCAATTTAATAGAGATAACGACGCCCAGTGTTATTGTTATTGCAACGGCTACTATAGCAGCTATTATTATGGCGTTCTTATTTACGAGCCTGTTAGCACCATTACTATTATTATTTTCTTTCATATCTAATCTAACCTGCTGCTCATATTAATCACTAGTAGCTTACAATTGTAAGATACTATACGCTCAGACTTGCAACTATAAAATGTGCATTGATAATAGAGTTTTTTCTAGTTATTGCTGCTTTTCCTATTTGGAGACCATCTTTTCAGAGTAAGTGAGCTCATGGTCACAGACACAGAACTTGCGGCCATGGCTATGCCAGCAAACGCTGGATAAAGAAGACCTGTTGCTGCTACTGGAATTAATATCACATTGTACATAAAAGCATAGATTAGATTTTGTTTTATTTTAGAAACAGTCTTTCTTGCAATTTCCACAGCGGCCACCACATCGCGTATATCATCTCTAACTAGAACTACTTTCCCTGCTTCAATTGCTACATCCGTTCCAGATCCAATTGCTATTCCAATATCTGCAGCAGTCAGAGCAGGTGCATCATTTATTCCATCACCAATCATTGCAACACCTTTATGCTTCCCTAGTTGTTTTTGTTCATTTTGAACATTTGTTACAATGTCCACTTTACCTTTTGGAAGTACATTTGCAAATATGCGTTCTATTCCTATCGCACGTGCGATCTCTTTGGCTGTATTCTCATTATCTCCAGTAAGCATAATTGGTTGTATACTAAGGGACTTTAAAGCAGAAATTGCTTCTTTAGCACCAGGCTTTGGGGTGTCAAGTAATCCTATAATTCCCATGATACTATTATTAACTGAAATAAGTACCGTAGTTTTTCCTTCTAATTGTAGTTTTTCAACTAGTTGAATCGAAGAAGAACATTCTTTGCTAGCAGATTCTGCTTTGTTAATACTGCATGGTTATTCTTGTCATATATTATCAAGCTGTACTTTACATTTGTATTTGCTAGCGGAGCAGTACCTGTAGGATCGTAGAATGAAATATTCAATGTTGATTGTGTGTTTGGTGCAAGAGGATTAGGAGACCACGATAGCGCTGCGTGAAGACTGCCTGTATTTGTAGGAATGTCCGATGATGTGGATATTTGAGTTACCCCACTGAAC
>JBAVTY010000854.1:0-1824 GCA_049696495.1 Candidatus Nitrosopolaris sp. | reverse complement strand
ACTATGCAATATCAAGAATAATAAATGAAAGCGGCTTTCTTTCTTTGGATAACTGGTATAATTCTCTTGTTTTTAGCTATAGATTCCATACAAAAACTAGCGCATTATATTATAGATTGGGTAATAGAGAATTAATAATTAAACTGCAAATAATGCCTTGATTGATGGCAGTTACATAAACTTGGTGTTTAGGTAACTATCGAGATTCTCTTCATTGTTTAGATCTAATCCTTCTTTTTGCATCTCTGAAGCAATAAAATCTACCAAGTCATCTTCGTTTTGATAGCTGAAATGTCTATTATCTGCAATTGCCATCATCTTTAACATTCTTTGCTGACGAATACCATTGATTATTACTCTGTATGCCCAATCTATACTAACCTCTTCTTAATTTCTCCAGGTATTGTTTGGTTACTACATTACCATTGGATGTCTCTTGTTGTATAAACTTGAATTTGATATATTGGCTTGGCCTAAGGTTTACTTCCGTTGCTATCTTTCTAAGTCTAAAATCCTCCAGATTCTTGCCTACATATAATTTCCTTAATTTCTTATCTTGTTTCCAATAAGCATAGAGATATGGACCATGTGAATTTTGACAATCAGGATTACCACATCGAATGAACTCTTGCTTTATTGTTGCATTCGGAGGAATCTCAGTCATTTTCGGTTTGTTAGTTAGCCGAAGCTATATTTTTTGCTGTGTTTGTACGTTTATAGTAGCCAATTTTGCAGTTATGCGATCATAACCTACGTATTGGTCATTTTGTGTGGCTTGCGGTTGGGTAAAGATTTGAAATCTAGTAAAGTCAAATCGAACGGCATAGAGTACGTACAGTCTAAGTATGGGTCGCGCCGTCTGATGCGGCTATTTTCAGGAATTTTTTTGTTTTAGAAAATAGTGTCCTTGTTAATGCTCATAGCTATTATTGGTTTAAAAGCCAACCAACCACATGTGGAAATAGGTGGCGTATATGGCACTAGGCTATGGCAGTAAATGATGATGTATATCTATTGTGCTGTCGTAAACCTAATCGCGGCACCGTGCATGCCGTGTTAACATACATAAGTGGAGCGACACGTTGCGCTTGTCTTGGGCTCCTTATAATGCTGGATAACTATAGGCATTAATTAATGAAACTATTCTTATTTTGTTATGGCGATAACACATATCGAGCCAACGATATCTCTTCAATAGGTATGCGATTACACTATCATTATCGATGTCTGCGTTACTTATTTTATCTATTGGATGTCAATTCAATCTTTTGCCTTTGGACAATCTCAATGACAAGTATAAGGAACAACGTTATAATGGATAACAATGGAAATAATTTTGCTACATCATTTCAGCAGGTAGTTACCAGTATCGGGCAGCCACCAATGATTACAAACATCTCCAGTAACGGTATTTCTAGTTGGCCACAGCACCAACGAATTTAATAGGCATCTATTATATGCTAGCAGTTCTACATTGCTTACCATGAGATTAGGTGACAATACAAGCAAGAATATGCATGAAGATAGCAAATATAGGCGACTTGCTTATTCTTCTTACTTCTAATGACTATTCTTATAGCTGGTATGCAGAATTCACTTCTCTTACTTGAATCATCAAAGACAGGTTGGAAAACGTCATATATGAAAGGAACTCATCCACAATCTATAACATTTAACCCTCGAAATCCAGACCGCGTGTATTGCGGGACGTTCGGTGATGGACTATGGAAAAGCGATGATGGGGGACAAACCTGGGAGAGAATTGCAAAAGACGCTATATCCAGTAATGACGTGACGTCAATTTCAGCAAGCCGCATAGAACAG
>JBAVTY010000853.1:0-5171 GCA_049696495.1 Candidatus Nitrosopolaris sp. | reverse complement strand
ATACCTCACATACCTGACTCCAGACCAGTCGCCTTCTCGTAATATCTAGTAGAATATTTGTCGGCATCTTCTATTTGCTTGAGAAGATTCGTCTGATTTTTCCCATACATCAAACGAGGCTTTGTCGCTAAATTTGTCTTATGACTGAATCGGTACCTCCTTGTTTTCCGAAAAGCTGATTAAATATTTATTACTGCACGAAAGCGCACATTTCCAGCAGCTACATCTTCGTATGCCCGACCAATATCATGGAGAGGGTATGTTTCGGCAATTACTTTGGCTTTACCTTTCGCCACGTAATGCCTCGTATAGATATTCCTGGGTTATTGAGTAGAACCAATAATGCGGATAACATTTTGTGGTAATAACATCATGTTCAGGGGTTGTTGCCCCTTCTAAGCTAAATCGAAAACCGTGAAATCCTATTTACATTTGATTAAAACGTATTAAGCAACAACCCCTCATGTTCAAAAAAGTTTTTATAGAATACAGGGTTCTTTCGAATTATGTGTAATTCATGCGAAGGCGCATCGGCCTGTTCATGCACCTGCTCAGAGTCTAACAAGCAAGGAAGTACGTGTACAATCTGCAGTCACGTTGTCGGTGGATAAGGCAAACTCTACACTAGTCAGTTAAAGTTAGACCCGACGGTATTCGATGGTTCGGAACAATCCTATTCATTGAATCGATGAGAAACTTCCTCATCCAGGACTAGGAACAAATTTTTGTAATATTCTAACACCAGCTTAGCTAGCTATAAGCCTGAATCTTTTCCGAAAACAACTTAAAGGCCTGAGCTTCATGCGACTTGGGTTTGGTATCTTCGGCGGTATATCCTCTTTCCCAGTCTGCTTGCAATTTTACTTTGTTTGTTTCTTCTAAAGGGGAGATAGATAATGAGTCTAAAGAACAAAGGAATTTGGAAAGTAATCTGCAATCATTTCAGTTATTGTTACTAGTGATATGGCTATTATGAGTAAAATAGTATAGGCGACTAACGAAGACAGTATTGCTCTTCCTACATAGCCCGTAACCCGTGTCAACTACGATCTCAATATCTCTAATCTAATGGATACTGTCGTTGAGTCGTAGTTGACAGATACTTTTCTCGATCCTAATAGATTGAAGAAATGAAGACTAGATCTAGCCCAGAAGACAGAAAAGTTCTTTCCCAGATGATGTCTTAGTATCAATAAAATATCATTATCCAACATATTATCCTCGGCTTCATCCCTATTATCGCTCACACGCTTACCTGCGATTCTGGGAGTAGAATTAGGAACATTGCCATTATTCATCACAGTTATCTTAATATCAGAACGAGTCCAATATTTAGCTACTATTCGCTGTAGTTCGATTGCTGATTCCAAAGTAAATGCACCCCATCCTAACAATGCAGCATCTTTTCCATCATTACCCCACTCTTGTGTCATACGTTCTAGCTCATCATCCTGAACTGATTCAAATAGCCTAGAAAGTCAATCTATATTCAACTTGCTACTTTTGTCGTTATTGTCTCATCTGTCATGAATCAATTAGCATATCTGATATTCTCAAGAATTTATAGCCGATGTATGCAGCTAGGCTTGCACCAACGATAAATATTTTCCTTCCGTCTATTTAGTTATAATGAATGCAAAGACAACTGTGGCAATCAGTACTAAGAGTATAATAGCACTGGCTGCCTAGGGGAAACCACTAAGGGTTTGCATACGCCTGGTATGATGAGGTGGTGGCATAATGGAAAAGAAATATGGAGAATTTGTTTTCAAAAAGAAAGACATAGAGATAGAATTAAATGATGGAATCAAATATTTTGTAAATCCAGAGAAAGAAGTATGTTTGTACAAGATACCCTATCGTCCAGATGGGCAAGGTGAAGAATTCTATATGCACGAAACAGAAAATCATGGGACACAATTCTATCGATTATATTTCGGGGAAAATTGGGCTATATTTGAATCTGTAGAGAAAGAGTATATCGCAGATGTACTCAAAGATGAAGAACTCAAACACGATACCATAATTACACGAGAGCAGCTAGAATTGCTTGAAAAAAACGGAATAAAATTAGCACAGGTATGAATGATACAGATGTTCATTACACCCAGGGTTATCTTACAATAGAGATTGATGATTTATGATCTTATAATAGAACTTGCGATCGATACCGCCGGTTGGATAGAACTATTCTTCGGAAGAATTTCAAAATATTAAGGGAGCACTTGTCAAATATGGTAGTGTCTCATCTAAAGCTGCTGAAAATTTTTCAATCAAGAATATTACTGACGGAATCCCCCTTTTACATAGATAGCAGAATTATCATTAGTGTTAACAGGCGATTTCAAAAAAGAAAGGGTTCTTTTGGAATGTACATAAGAACAGTAAATTGCCGCTACAACAACAACAACAAAATAAGGAATAACATATACGACTGGTACACTACCAATTAAAAAAGAATTGTACACTAAGAAGGAAGAAATAGCTACTAAATAGGCAGAAAAGATAATTGTCTTCTTTACATTTACTTTTGTTCCCTGGATTGCTCTTCTAATTCTTAAAACACTTATGATTATGATAATGGCAAAAGTGAATATCAACGTAAAAAGGCCATTATTAACGGACAATACAAAAAGATTTAGAACATATACTATATACCAGTTAATTCATATCTAGCAAACGAAACCCTATTATTTAGCATTTCTAGGTTGTGATTTTATTTGCAGGGAGTCGATCATCTCTTGTACTGTTGGCAAATAATCAGTGAATCTTGGCGCATCTGCCATGTAACTTGCGTAATTTCTTTGTGGATTGAACGATGCGACGATAGAGGAATTGCTAACGCCTCCTACACTCTGCCAGTCCGAAGGATATTGCATTTTGATACCATAGCTAGAATTTTCATATTGCCCGAAGGTGGTAGCATTTTCGGTTGTGGTATGGTTTCCTAATCTGTCAAGGATAGCAGCTTTATTAGTTAACGCAAAAGTGTTCTTTGGATCTATAGCCAATGTTTTATTATAGCATATTCTAATGCATTATCAGCCATTGTAGACCCATCATAAGGTACCGACTTGTATCAAAAATATAATTAAATCCATAACTGAAGACAACTTTCAATACACAATTCAAACTCCATTTAGTGATTCGAGAAATCTCTGATCTTGACCAAATACTTCAAAAGGAGTCGCCTTACACAATCTGAATTATTTGCAATTTTCCATATTTTGTATGATAATATTATAATTAGTTAAATTTTTATTATTTTTACTTGATCAGATCAACATCGAATATATAAAAACTATAAATACTATAGCTAATAATAAGATAAATACTACTTCCAGTACGAATAGAAATACTCTCATCTGCGGAGAATGTTTCTTCTCTGGATAACGACCTTCGTGAGGTTCTTCTAGATTCTTCCGATAGTTGTGAATATACGGCTTATGTCGATAAGGACGGCATTACGCAGATAAAGATAGAGTGTATTATTAGTGAGGAAGAGAAGCAAGGTGCGTGGAACCAATTACGAATAAAACATGCAACCGATTGTTCAATGTCAGTGGAACCGATTTGGCTACCCGTCTAGAATATTATACTTGTTTGATATTCCTTCTTGGTCCACCTTTCTTGCTAGTTCAACTGATTTCTGATTCGACAGAATACGATTAAGTTCATCAAGCTCCGAAGCAGACCTCGCTACTGTACCTCTCTTTTTAGACCCAGATCCAACCCAACAGAGCAGGGTGTCAAACAGTTAATGGAGGTTTGCTCATTTGTAAGCGTTCTGACGTCTTCTGCTATATTGAGATTACTTGACCCCAGACTAAATTTTTCTACATTCAATATACCAGAGAATCTATCGTAATTTTGTATAAAAACACTATCGAGCTTAATTACTCTCATAATAGCTTTGCCATGATGTCATAACAGAACAATTTTTTTTTTGGAATAGTGTTAATTCGATTAAATGCGATATGTTCAATATGATAATATGTAAGCTATATGATTTATTACGATAAGGTAATTATTAACTAATGTGATAAGACTCAATGTCATGACAACTTGTTCAAGTTTTTCAACTCATCTAGTGTCAGTATTTGGAGATTTATCAGAACGTCATCCGAACTACTACTAGATTGATGGGTTTGGGATGAAGATGACATGGTCGGAAGACTATCTTAAAGAGCATGAAGAAATGTTACAAACTATTTCAACACAACGGTCAGATATTGCTGATAGTAGAAAAGAACTTGCGTTTTTTAAAAATTTAAAAATAATAGATAAAGGATTCAAAACGGCGTTACAAGAAGGGATCTTCTCCTATCTTGAATAGAGAGATGAGCACAGTGAGATAATCAAAATGATTAATGAGAAATGGGACCAAACATCATAAATGCGGATATACTCGACATTTGATGGTTTGCTCGGGTAAGTAGATATTTGATTTAGATTAGATAACGTAGTAGCAATCACCACGACTGTAACAGTAGTCATGAACACAGCGATAAACCCGACAGATGTCAACACGACCAACGTCCAACTTATCAAGGGCAAGAAAGAGCTACGTGTTGTTCTATCCGACTTACCCGGACAAACTAGACGTAGAGGAGTACCTCGATTCCGCCATGTATGGTGTAAACTGACAGACCAGAGATTCTGAATAACTAGGCTTGAAGAGTTTACCTTAAAAATTATGAATGCTAATTCTATATGGCTAATTCTATATGGCTACTTCAAAAAAAAGATCACAAAAAAATTTCAAGGATTATAGTTGGTGTCTCGGGTAGGAATTTAACCTCCTACTTTCCCGCGCGTCAGAAAGCATATATCATATACGAGACGTATATTCCTACACACAATTCCTCTTATAAATCCTAGCTATGGAAAGGTGTCAAGTGGCAAGAAGGAAGACGAACATACAGATCTGACAATAGAAGGTTACAGTCAGTCAGCTAGTAGTTATAGGTGAGACTGGGGCATAATTCTATGTTTTCATTTTGCCAATTTCTATTGATAATTTGGTATAAAGCTAGCCTAGGGATGTCTAATGTTTTGGTGAAAAACGATCAGGTCCACCCAAAGAAGGCTAGCCCCAATAAGTACTTCAGAATCCATCTTAATTAGCATTCTAAATTTGATAGGCCTGATATCCTGGCCAAAATCACACA
>JBAVTY010000852.1:0-3051 GCA_049696495.1 Candidatus Nitrosopolaris sp. | reverse complement strand
TGAATCACTAGTTAGGCGTGGAGAGGTAGTTCTAGATTTTGATGTGCTCGATGGATGGGATCAAGAATTATTTCAAATGAACCTTGGTAAGGTTGGCGAACCTTACTGCTACCCAGATTCATTTATTCAGCTTCTAGGATACATGAGAGCATATTTCCATTTACCATATAGACAAACATTCGAATACATAAAATATATGAAAAATTAGCGGTTGCAATTATAGTAGCATGGTTGACAAAGAACCGTTCTTTCGATTTATCTGTCAGAAATAACGGATAATTACGGCTCAAGATCCGTCTATGACCATTAAAGACAGACGAGAATATCCATCACAAGATTAGATATTTCGACGTCTATATCAAAATACTAGTTGCCATAGTGAAAGATTGTATTTAATATTTTTTAGCGAAACCGATTCTTCTTTATTGATCCCTAACCTTCAACTAGTCTGCTCTAATGCAGATTTTTTCTTCTTTTTTGCACTCTCAACTTTTAACTTTTCTAATTCCTCTTCGACTGACGCCGTCACACTAACTTTTTCTAATTCTCTTTCGATCGTATCGTCGCCTTTATTTGTATAATCTGTAAGAACTCCCGAATCGATCATCTCATCCAATGCTTGCGCTTTTGCCTTCATTTTCTCTGTTTTATCTTCTGCTCGGCTCATTGCCATACCTACATCCGCCATTTCCTCTGAGACACCTGTTACACTTTCCTTGATGCGCACTTGTGCCTCAGCTGCAGAATATTGCGCTTTTATGACTTCCTTCTTTGATCTAAATTCTTCGACTTTTGTAGCTAGCTGTCTTTCTGTCTGTTCAAGCTTATCCTGTTCCGTTTTCATATCTGCTATCTGCTTGTCTAGAGGTTGCAATTGTAACATGTTTGCGTTCTTTCGTTCCAATGCGAGTCTAGCTAGATCTTCCCTATTTTGAGAAATTGCACGATGTGCTTGTTCCTCTAGAGTACGAATATTTTCCCAGAGTTTAGCTTTTTGCATTTCAAGCTGCTTCTTAGCAGTGACCACTCCTGCGACATCTCGTCTTAACTTGTTTAGCAATTCTATCTGTTTAGTATAAGAATAATCAAGCCCCTCTCTAGGATCCTCAAACCTATTGAGAAGAATATTCACCTTCTGCTTTAATAAAGTAGTAATGCGATTAGTAAGACCCAAATTGACTTCAATGAGTATCAACACTATGCATTATTAAATCTAAGCCCTTAATTATTTTCTAGCTAGCTTTTATACATAGTCTGAGAATATCACAACCCCCCTCTAATATGCAGCCTTCATTATCAAACTTTACTACACATACATAAATATTATATGAGTTGATTGGTTGTACTATGACAAATTGGCATGATCGTACATTGACGGTAGTTGAGTGCTATTTGTCAATTTATTCTCATATCATGGTTAGCTGGTGATCTAATGTCCGTTAGTCTCTGCGACCTAAAAATTAACGAGATTTGATTTTTGCTTTTGCATCACGATAATCAATGTATCTAAAAGTAGCAGATAAAAGTAGAAAGAACGGGAATACAAGAATTAAATAGCAAATTAGAAGTGTCAGGGATTAATAAGTAATAGATTATTATGCTGTAATTTGGGATATTATCTATTCAAACGGCTTATCTATTCAAACAGCCTCTGTTGTGGCGTATGATAAGATCTTCACCGCGCCACACGTAAACCACAAAAGCAGACGTCGATTTTGTTGTTCTTACAATACAAGCAACTATTATATCACGGACATGAAGTGACTTATCCATTTCCAGTTTCTAGTTTACTCGTGTAGGGGCAAGTATTATATCGGGATCATTCCTAGGTGGTTACAGATATTTCTTCTGATTTGCCAAACAACCTGTAACTTAAGGCTCGGACGACTACGTAGACTGTAGTACGTAATGAAGTAACCCCTATATATTACGGTAACAACCTATCGTTAGAGTTTCAAACATTGACGAAGTGTATTGCTTTTCACTCTTACAAAGGTGGCACTGGCAAAACAACTCTTGCCGCCAATGTCGCTGCATTATTGGCAAAGAAGGGATATCGTGTTTTCTTGTTAGACCTAGATGTTTATGCACCGAGCCTTCAGTCATATTTTCAGACTGATCCTAAGAAATGGATTAACGACTTTCTATTCGAAAATGCTGAACTTAAAGAGGTAGTTCTAGATTTCACTCCATTAATAGAAAATCATGGGGGTAGTAGTACAAGTAATAATGAGGAGACTAAATGCAAGACGAAGTGCGGTCAACTGTGGGTTGGCTTTTGCAATGCAAAGAAAGATGAAATTTACAGGATGGAAGGAAGCTCACAACCTATGGGCAAACAAGATACTTCAAAAAAACATTTGTTTAGGAGATTTGTATTGTTAAGGGAAATGCTCCTCTCTGAGTATCAAGTAGACTATATTATAATCGATACTAGTTCGGGTATAAGATACTGGTCTATAAATGCTCTTGTAGTTGCAGACGCACTTCTCTTGACACTCAAAATGGCTGATCTCGACATTGTTGGCACCAGAGAACTCGTTGCTGAAATTTATGGTTCGTTTACAAAATTCGGAACCAAATCCTTCCTATTGTGCAATAGAGTAAGCGGGTACTGTCTTCCAGATAATGTTCTGAGTGATACGACGCCGCATTCTAGGGCAAGTACAGACGCAACGGCTATTGGAACCTCCGCACCCAGATCACTTCTGATGAAGCAACAAGCGACTAAGACGGATATGGAGAATTTTTTAACGAATGAAACTGGCATGGAGGTAATCTCTACTATCCCGTGCTATTGTGATATACAATTCAGCAGAAAAGAATTCCTGACGGTATTATACCAACCAGAACATCCTTTTGCAAAGCAGTTTGAGCAATTGGTTCATGCTGTTGAAACAATATAGGGCTTCCTAATGGTCACACAAGGAAGTTTATTCGGAAGTGGGCGTGTGCTGGGTATTGAATGAGCTTTGCTAATCAAGGAAAAAACTAGAGTAATCATAGATCAACGACAAAGCAAATTAACAATGCGTATAACTCAACCTCACA
>JBAVTY010000851.1:0-3035 GCA_049696495.1 Candidatus Nitrosopolaris sp. | reverse complement strand
TCGGTAAATATGTCAATGATTTTAAAGCAAAGCTGGTAATAATTGATGGAATAATCTCTCTACATAGAGCAGAATTTGCAGGGAGAGGTACATTAGCCGACAGACAACAAAGACTAAATGGTATGTTGCATAAGATCATAAGGTTAGCCGAGATATTCAATATTGCTGTAGTTATTACAAACCAAGTTCAAGCCGCTCCAGATACATTCTTCGGAGACCCCACAAAAGCAGCAGGAGGCAACATAGTAGCACACTCTTCAACTTATAGGATATATCTTAGAAAGTCTGGAGAGAACAGGGTAGCAAAGATGATGGATTCGCCATATCATCCATATTCTGATACTAGATTTACCATAAATGAAAAAGGGGCGGATGATATCGAGGAAGAAGCAACATCAAAGAAGAATGTTAGCAAGAAAGGCAGCAAAACAACAGCAACAACAGACGATTAAGGTCATAACGACGCTGATTAATAGAGACCGTAGAAAGGTGTCCAATTAATTGACGTTCATATAAAGAATAAGAAACTATAACCGTTCATGATGTTGGATTCGCATTATAGAACATGCACTAGTTGGATTGAGATTATCCTGTTAAACTTCTTTTCCAGTTCAAGCTACGGAAAAAAATGAAATCTTGTAAAGGACTATGTTGATATTGGCTATAGCACAAGGAAAGGTAGGAGAAGAAATAGGTGACGGTAGTAGCAGGCGCAAATACTGTGGCATATGCGAGATATATTTTGGCCTATCTGTAGAAGTGACACGATGCCCTTGCTGCAAAAATGCTCTACGTTGTCCTTTAAGAAGTAGCAATAATTCTGCTTAATGGTAGACTAGCGGAGATCCAATATACACTAAGAGCCTATCCGAAAGTCCTGCTGCTCTGTAAGTAATACATGTACAAGCATATGCAAATTCGTTCGTTCTGTTCGTTATAGAGTTCAAATCTGTCGAGGTTCGATGGATATTTTATAAGGTCAAAAATCTCAAGTTCTAACCAATTATCTGGAATATTGATACAGTTCTTGGGTACTAAAAGTTGCGAGTGTTGTAAAATATTGTCCATTCGATCTGAAATGGATAATTTTTTTATTTCTTCACGTGATTCTTGATCGGTGACGGGAAGATCGATAAGCGGGTAATAGATTTTTTGGCGCCTATCTAATATAGAATCCTCCTCGTCAATAAGTCCATTAGTTGTAAATTCATTCAGATAGTTTTGTTTTAAATTGTTCGTAGTGATAGTCTTACCTGTTCTCTCATTATAGGCCTCGCAGAGTTCCCTAGTTGTTAATGCAATGATCCTTTCTTGCTTACTGCTATCACTGCTTTTGTCTGGGCATTTCTTTGACTTGTATGACGTAAGAAAAATTTCTCTGAAGATCTTTAACTTGTAGGGCGGTATCCCACTGAGGTTTTGGGTTATGTGAAGTACTTCGTAAAGATCCTCGTCTATATTTGCAATAGCTAGGCTTTCGTTTCCGTACTCTAATCTACCTCTCAGATGAGCCCTAGCCAGTGTTATAATAACCAGAAAGGGCAATATTCTTTTTGTTATCCTATTGTCAGAACCTTTTTCTGCAGGCAGAATTTGTGCTAGTATCGGAGCGTACGGAATCCAAACAGGATTAGTATCTTTACTATTTTGCTGCCTTATTTGCTCAAGAATATATGAAACGCATTTCCTTGCTAACTCGGCTTGACTATTCGATACTATAATTGATTGTTGTAACAAATTGGGCAATCCCATCTTTTGGGCTATCAAGATATTTCCATCAAGATATTTTTCCTGTACCATATTCGGAGAGGTTATTAGGAACCTGCTTTGTATTTCAGGCCATGCTGGCCAATTTGACTCGTTTTTTGCACTACAAAATATGCAGGCAGGCCATCCTCTAGTTACAACTTTTTTTACTTGGAATCCCATGCCCTGTACTTCATAAACATATGGGTGTTCGATTTCAAGATCATCGTGTGATAGAATTGGCTTTAAAATAGTCCACGTTTCGGAATGTGGAGGTTCCAAAAACACCCATAATTTGCCACGAAGATCAATCAGAACTTTAGCTTCATCTAGTAGTTGTCTTAATTGTTGCCCTAAATCTTCTCTTTCCTCGCTATCCTTATCAGTTTCGGGATTGGTTTAACTTGATTATAACTAAGTATATAGAAATTATATCTTTTATCTTTAATGAATAAGTGTATTATCAGATGAGGCAATCTTCAAAGATGGAAACATAACCACAAAGGATAGGATGATGTCCCAGTGATAAGTGAGATATTGTATGCAACTACGAGGGACTATGATTTTAGCCGAGTTACCGAATTCATTTGCAATCGTGGTTACCTCTGATATATGGCGTGTCGAGCGCCTTTTCAATCTTGGGCTCCCACTGATTTTCATTATACCTTTGTATAATCATCCTTAGCCTCCTCGTGACTCTTGAATATCATGAGTTCAGATAAAGCTCTTTTCAGAATGATAATGCAAAAAAATTGAACGAGTAGATTGATGTTTCTTATACGAATATGTTATCAAAGTAAGAAAGATATTTTTGTTTGCCAAAGTTTAGATTTATCTTGTTTCGAACTTTCACCTTCACCTCTTCTATCGAACGGCTCGAACTGCTCGAACGGCATTTTTCCTATATCTGATGGTTTCGTGCAGTTTGTTGGTTACCTCTCAATCGTGATTGCCTATTCCTTCAATAATCTTATGTAATGCTGGATTACTTTCGAATAACCGACCAAAACGAATCGGTTTAAGATTCCTATTGACTCCACACCTGTTAATGCAATAATTTAACTTGGAATCAAAATCATAAGTAGAATCCAATGGTTTACAATTCCTACAAGGTCGGAACCACTACAGATCTGTAGTTATTTTTGGATTTTATTTAAAAAATAGCAGAATTTAATGTAAACATTATAGATACTGATATTTAAGGCCAATATTCAGATAACGCCATGTTTGGATGATGGACGCCGCTGCGCGGGACGCCCATGTTCACAAGAATGATAGAGATTATGAAC
>JBAVTY010000850.1:0-3027 GCA_049696495.1 Candidatus Nitrosopolaris sp. | reverse complement strand
AAAGCAAAATCCTACAAATGTTATAAAGAGATTTCCGATTTAGTAGCGCGGGAAATTTCTGCCAACTTCTCTGGATTTTTTAGCAATTGCTGCATGTCTAGCATTGCTTCTTTTAATAGTGCGATATCCGCATCATATTTCTCTTGTAATCTTTGGACTTCGCATTCTTTTTGTTGCTGTTTTTCCAATGTTTCGCTATACGCATCATACTTTAGTACCATTCTACATTTGGCACAGAATTTGCTGTCTGGTTTGTTTGATTCACCACAACTAGGACATTGCTTAGATCGAGTGGATATTGCCTTCTCTTTTCCCTGTTGTATAATACCTCTAGCTTCAAGAAGTGATTTAGACGATTCAGTGCCATAATAATGGATATAGACCTGCGGCATCTTACTTGTCGTGGTCCAACCAGCATGATCTTCGACAGTATAAAGAGATAATGCTAACTTGATTGATAGCGGTTACATAAACTTGGTGTTTAGGTAACTATCGAGATTCTCTTCATTGTTTAGATCTAATCCTTCTTTTTGCATCTCTGAAGCTATGAACTGGACCAGTTCAAGTTCGTTATCATAGTTGAAATGTCTATTGTCTGTGATTGCTATCATCTTTAGCATTCTTTGCTGACGAATACTATTGATTAATACCCTGTGTGCCCAATCTATACTAACCTCTTCCTTTTTTAATTTCTCCAGGTATTGTGTGGCCAGTACATTACCTTTGGATGCCTCTTGTTGTATAAACTTCAGTTTGATTAATTGGCTTGGCTTAAGTTTTATTTCCTTTGTCACCTTTCCAAACGTAGGCGCGACCTGAAGATTTGGGCAATGACGTTAATTATTAGGCTGAAGTTGAATTCAAATTTTTTTGTTCTAATGATACGATAAGTCTCCCAATGCATCTAATGTTGATGAGCTGCAAACCGATTTTATCCAATTCGTTTATAAAGTGTTGATTTATGAACTTCGTTTTCAGCTCGAATCGCCCTATCAATTCTATTTGTTTGCGCAATTTAAGTTCCGCACTTGATTTGTCTGTGTTAGTTTTCATATTCTGATTACCGTCATACTTATTCCAACTTCTCAGTCTGTCAAACAACAATGATCAACTCCAGCAGTAAATCCATTCGCAACTAGGCTAATAAAGCCACTGCCCTTTTTATATTGATACAATAGTTCATGTTGATATATGACGTCAACGTCAACGGTATTCCTACGTAGGTCATAGTCTGTTCCAGTAATTTCCAGTATATAACAAGGGGGAATTAACTAATAGGATCAAGATTATCACGATCAAGAAGAAAAATACTACAACTTCCCAAAGTGAAGAGTATCCATCATCAACACAGTATAGAGATAACTTTCATTCGTCATGGGCTAAGCTATCTTGCACTAACTTTGCAGCCCAAACCAACTGATACAAGTTGATCTCTAAACAGCATATATTACCTAAACCCATTTACTAAAGTAATAAGAAATGGACGCATTTTTGGAAGAAGAACTTTATGACATTCTTATTTATTGCATACAAAATCCGAACGGTTCAGACTTTGGAACAAAAAAGAAGAGAGCAGAAGAGATTGGCAGTGAGTTGTACACAGATGGAGGGCTCGATGCAATGGAGAATATGTTTTATTCAATTGAATTTAGAGTAAAAGAGGAGATCGGTAAGGATGCCAAACCTTATCGTGCTTGGTGGAATAATATAAGCGGAGAATGGAGGTATTAAGAATCTATCTGTGGTTCGAGTTCAAACGCTACCGTATAGCAAAGAGGCATTTCTTTACACTAAAGGGAGAGTGGAAGCGATCTTCAGATTTGTTTTCTAAATAGTACCAACATTGGGCCGTAAAATCCTGTTCTGTTTCGTTGGAGCCGCGGTCATAACATTCTCGCACGAAGAATTTTAGCATCTAGAAACTAAAAGGTTTTGGAACCTTACTTAGGACAGCTCTCTGATTTTTTATTCTCTGATTTTTGTACATTCTTTTCGCAACATTTTTGGAGCCAAAATATTCCTTGCATGCTGCAAACTATAAGAATGATAACTATTATTGGCTTAAATATTCGGCTACAATATCAATAAAATATGGCGTATGCACATCCTGAAGTGCTCGTCGATACTCAATGGGTAGCTGATAACTTAAAAGATTCAGAAAATGTTCGAATAGCTGAAGTGGATTATGACCCACGCTCCAATTATTCATTGGGTCACATACCAGGAGCTGTTTTGTTTGACTTATTATTCATTGGATCACATACCAGTACGTCGAAATGTTTTGAGTAAACAAGCATGCGAGGAATTATTACAGAGAGCTGGGCTTAACAATAATACCACTTTAATCCTTTACGGAGACTTTAACAATTGGTTTGCAGCCTTTGCATTTTGGGTTTTCAAGTATTATGGCTATGATGACGTCAGACTGATGAATGGAGGTAGAAAAAAGTGGTTACTGGAAGATAGACCTGTCAGCAAAGGCGGCGGAAACCATACCAATTGATGAAATTAGGATTTTCTTATGATCTCGTTTGCGAAATTGTCTAATGCTTCAAGTTCTTTCGACGGTTCCAAATCCACTATAAGATACTGGATACCTGCTTCAAGTAATTCATTTTGTCTTAATACATCTTCTGGCGTTTCATATATTGCAAATTCGTTAACTTGTTCTTCAGGCACGGTTATGATCTGCTGCAATCTTTTCCTCGCCGATTACATTGCATCAGATGGGAAGTGGATACTTTGATCCAAGTCAACGATCTGAGGGTCGTCCACCTGTTTAGGTAGTCACGTTATCAATATGCCAGGTACCTCATGTTGAATCAAACATTAAAGTTAAACGTTGTTCCAACACCTGTCTGTATGAACTTTTCAAGGAAAGTTTCAATGATCCTATGTGTTGCTTTCCAACCAGTACAATGACAGGGTACTATATATTGAGGATCAGCTCTCTCCAGCTCCTTTAATGTAGGTTCTATTCCTCGTTCGTGAATTCCGCCGTCTGCTGGGAGATGAAAGCCTCCGACA
>JBAVTY010000849.1:0-1600 GCA_049696495.1 Candidatus Nitrosopolaris sp. | reverse complement strand
AAATTCAACCTAATTCATGAACATGAATGGACTGGTAACACTGTAACTAAATTGACGGCAATACTCTCCATTTTTATACTTATTCATGCGGTCTATTGTTGGCTAGATTATTTTGGGTTTTATTTCTTGTCAGACGGAGTTTTTGGACCGCTTTCTGCTGCAGTCTTGCTATTCTTTGGAATCTCTTATTATGGGGTAGTCAAAGAGAAAGATAGTATAAAGAAGATGGTTGTAATATGGACCCCTATTACTTTCCTTCTTCTTATGGATAGCTTTACAATAATCTTGCTGTTGGCAGCGTTGGGTATATTTGTATGGTTAGCGGCCAAATCCAAGGACATTAGAAGTTTCCAGTTTCAGATTTCAATATTTATAATAATTTGGGTATTGGGAAAGGTAGCTGGTTCTCTTCAAGATAACGGAACAATTGTACTATCGCCACTACAAGGTGATATTGGATTAGAAATACATGTTGTCTCTTTGGTCTTTTCTAGCATAATGTCATATATTCGACGAATGCACTACAATTATTGATAACGTCATTTTCGATTTTGTAGATGGACGGATCCTTAGGTTTTTTATTGTTGGTATGTGTTAGCACGTACGGCAGGCCGGGTTTTTCTACTAAGTCATTTTTTATATTATTTTTCCACATATACATTGCCATTTTCTAGACTAACTTTAAATGAAACAAGTGCTTTTAATTTCCCCGGAAACTGTATCATCTTACCGGTCGTAACGTCCCATTTTGCACCATGCCAAGGACATGTCACTTCCTCGCCGTCACGAAGTTTAGCTCCTTCGTGAGTACATATGTTATTTGTAGCGTAATAATTTCCTGCTATGTTCGCAATTAAGATGTCTTTTTCTTTATCTAACATTACATGAGTCATTTTTCCTTCTGGAATATCAGAAGTTTTCCCTACAAATACTCTAGTCTTCCTGGCTCCGATTAATAGTTTCGATTAGTAGGTTTAATATTGTGTATATCTAATTTAAACATAGTTTCGTTTCTCACAATTGAAAAGAATTAATGTTTTTTAATATTGCAGAACAAACCCATCGGACAAATTACATTTGGAGTTACATCGATCCAATATCATGAAATCGTTATAACATGAGATATAACACCTTTCAGTACACCAGAAAAACTAGTTCTTGGGTCTGGATTATGTCCGTCAGTTCACCAATCAGGAAATTCTCTTTACGTGGAAAGGATGAAGGATGGAAACAAGAACGTAAGATGAATACTAATTCAGGAGCAAGCAGGTTAAATGGAAGCATAATTTCGAATTAGTGATGTTGTTTCCGACCCAAGTTACAAACTAAATATCATATATCATAAAATCATTTAAATAGTACTAAAGCACCATTAGTACTATTTAGGTGCACCTAATGAAAATCGAACACCAAGTTTTCGTTTCAAAGAAAAATCAGGAGGTCGAGGAACAGGAACAACCTGCAATATATATTTGTGAAAATACTGATAGCATATTGGATCCTTTGGAGCAGATGCTATATGCATTGAATGAGACCCAGGTTAGATATGGTTCAGTCATAGTGCTAAAGAATGCGCCATAACAGATAAACGGTAGAGTAA
>JBAVTY010000848.1:0-4664 GCA_049696495.1 Candidatus Nitrosopolaris sp. | reverse complement strand
ATATCCTTGTAGTACAGTAAAAAATCAGCTCGAACATCTCAAAGAGTGTCCAAATCAAATCGGCAAATTAGATAAAAATGCAATAGAGGAAAGAATTGTTGGATATTACGTACAGGGAAAGACAAGTGAAGATCACCGTCAACTTCTAAAGGATAAGATTTCTGAGTACTATGAAGGCACAGAGTCATGATTTTTGATAAAGGAAAGCCTCTGAAATGAATTGGTGCGTCTATTTTAACCCCCTTGCTTCACGAGCCTCTATCATTGTTAAGCGTTTATGACCACAGACAACACTAGTCAAATATCAATGACGGAAAAACCCAAATCGACTCAAAAAGTTAATAGTGCCGTATTCTCAAACCATAGTGCCATAACTGTTGAATATTTGTAAAGACATATCAGAAAAGATTTCTTGCATTGACTGGCAAAAGGTAACGGAAGAAATGAATGAAAAAGGGTATGCGTTGGTATTACGACTCTTACCTGGTCAATATTGTGAAGGACTTATCAACGAATATGATAACAGCGATCTCTTTCGCAAGACCATTACTATGGAAAGGCATGGTTTTGGACTGGGCGAATATAAATATTTCAAGTATCCGTTACCCGATTTAATTGAGACGATCAGAAAAAACATTTACCCAAAACTTACGCCTATTGCAAATACATGGATGAAGGCATTAAACATAGAAAGAAAATTTCCCAATCAGTTTGAAGAATTTCAAAGGCTTTGCCATCACAAGAATCAAACAAAGCCGACCGTCCTTATTTTAAAATATGGCAAGGGAGGATATAATACATTACACCAGGATTTATATGGAGATATTTTTTTCCCTATTCAATTGGTTTTATTCCTAAATGAGCCTGGTTATGACTATACCGGCGGCGAATTTGTATTAACACAGCAAATTCCAAGAGCACAATCGAAAGCCATTGTATTAAAACCATGTAAAGGGGATATGCTGATATTGACTACAAATTTCAGGCCGGTAAAAGGGAGCAAAGGATATTATCGTGTGCAAATGAAGCACGGTATTAGTGAAGTACATAACGGATCCCGTTATACCCTTGGAATTATTTTTCATGATGCCTTAAGCTAGTTGCATGATATTATATAATCAGATTAGAAATTAGAAATCAACAAATGAATTATTATAAATCGGGATTTGCTAAAATGAATTTATTTAATCAAGATAGGACAAATAATATCTTACCTAAAGACGGAACGGTACACTATTATCCTAACGTGTTGACACATGATGATGCAAATCGCTACTTTGATTTGTTATTACAAAAAATTGTATGGGAAAATGATGAAGTCGTTATTTTCGGTAAGCATATCGTCGCAAAGAGAAAAGTTGCATGGTATGGTGATTCTGATTACTTGTATACCTATTCAAATACAACAAAGCAAGCATTAGTATGGACTAAAGAACTTTTAGAACTTAAACAAATAGTAGAAAAACCTACAGAGACAAAATTCAATTCCTGTTTGTTGAACCTTTATCATAGTGGGAATGAAGGTATAGGATGGCATAGTGACGACGAAGAATCATTAGAGCCAAATAGCACTATCGCATCATTAAGTTTAGGTGCACAACGAAAATTCTCTTTTAAGCATAAACAAACTAAGCAAACTATTTCACTTGTACTTGAACATGGCAGTTTGCTTATAATGAAAGATGCTACACAAACATATTGGCTACATACCTTACTCAAGTCTAAGGCGATATCCGGACCGAGAATAAACTTAACTTTTCGAACGATGATTTCTTGAAAAATAAGGCTTAACCAACGTCAAACGCGCGCGCCGTCACCGTATCGTGAAGCGTCGCGTATTTCACTAGCACGCCCTGACCGAAGTGGATGAATGCCTCACTGCGTTCGTGCGCGGCTAGAGCCGCCGGTGAAGCCCAATGCTCCGCGATATAGAACTCCTTATCGTCATCAATACCGCGGTAGATATCGTAACCGAGATTTCCTGATTCTCGCCGGGACGCAGAAGCAAGCGCGCGAAACGCCGCCATGGCATCGTTGACGTGCTCCTTCGCAAAGCGAAAGATCGCGACATGATAGATCCCGTTGCCGCCGGCGGCACTCGCTTGCGAGGTCGTTAACATACCTTGAGTACTATTCGTTGCAGTAGTCATAGGTTGGGCAAACGTTGTTGGTATATTATTTTTCATCAGATTTAATGTTGAAACAGTTCCCAATAGCCCTATCGCTGCTATCAGTAAGCACGTAATCTTTAACGATATTTTTCTTACATACATTATCAGAAGAACAAGTTTACCTGCTTATAAACAGTAGGTAGGCCATACTTATACTACCGAATGTTGACCTGAAAGTGTGAAGGCTATGGCGAAGAAGGCTGGTTCAGATATAATTCAATACATCGTTCTTGCAGATGCCCGGGAACCATGTTTGCAAAAAGTTTTTTTTTGGTGGTAGCCTTGTTAGCTAGAGCATAAACGCTGCTGATAACTTCAATGCATATTATTTGGGTAAGTTGTTCATCTACCAACCCAATTTAGCATTTGCGCGTGACAAATTCAACGTCTAAGATGGGCTTTGGCAGTAAGTTATATAATCTTCTGGGCCTAAGACTAAGTCATATAATTTCCTCGAAGTTGATATGCTATTTGCATCGGTTATCATTCACTTCTTCAATTTCCTTAGACAGCCGTCGAAGTCGCATATTCCCAGTAGTTTATTGCCTCTATCAGGTTTATTTCTATCTCGAAGCCACAGTAGTATATTGTTCGATTTCCATTGCCTTCTATTTTTATCAAACAAATTCAGTGGTAGCTGCTTGTGATTCAGTGGAGATGTTATTTTAACCAAGGCATCGAATTCTTTCGATATATGCTCTAATAAAGAGGTGAGATCTCCGGTTAATTGAAATAAGATTGGTCGGATAATAATTGGTTTCATGGTTAGGTACTTGATACATACTTTAGAATCCTTAAAATGAAATAAAGGAATACAAAAAAACAAACTGGGATATTCCCATTAAATAGAAAATGTTTTAGATAGATAATATTCACTTATTAATGAATTATAATAGATCGTGGCCACGGTCTTTACTATCGGACACAAACGACAAGTGGAGTGATTTTATTTCTATTTTGAAAGAAAATCATGTAGATAAAGTATTATAACTATACTATGATCGTTTCATGATAATGCAGAATAGATCTTTGGAAGTGAAACATCATATCTGTAGTTTATATTCATATGTCCATCATCGAACTCTTCATAAAAGTGTCTGATATTCATTTTTTTAAGTTTGGAGTGAAGTACCCTGGAGCCCCAGTGAAGATTAAACTCGTCTTTCGTACCACAATCAATGTATATCAGCTTCAATTTTTTTAAGTTATTACTATATTTTTCAACCATCCTTACTGGATCCCATGAAAGCCATCTATTCCACACATTTTGCAACATCTCACCATTATTGAGATCAAAGGGTAAATCTAGACCCATTTCTTGTGATTTCGGATTGGGAGAGTAATGCGCCGCCATAGCTAACACATTCAAAGGAGGTCCGTCCTTTCTTTGATGACGGTTAGGTTTTTTCCAAAAATCCTCCAGCCATCTCTTTGGTCCTCCTGTTTCTTTAAATACATCAAGAGCCTTTGGAAAATCTGGAAGATAGGAGTATTCAAAGGCTGCGTCTCCAGAATGGTCTGCTAAGGCCTGAAACACTTCAGGGTGCCGCATACCCAATACGATTGAACCATAACCTCCTGAGGAGTGTCCCCAAACTGCATGCGCAGAAATGTTGTAGTTTTTATCAATAAATGGTACTATTTCCTTTATGATATAATCTTCATATCTTCCAGTTGCTGAGGAGTTTATGTATTGGTTTCCTCCAAATCTGGTAAAACAATCAAGCAACACCAAGACCATCGGGCCACATTTCTTTTCAAAGATTATGCGGTTCATTCTATCTTCGATATTTTCTCCTAGAGGATCCGCATTCAGAAGCATTTTCCCTTGCCCTCTAAATCCAACGAGTCCAAAAACTGCAGTGTATCCATGAGAGGAACTCCCAGTATATTCAGGAGGTAGGTAAACTATTAAATCCCTTATATGCGGGTCCCTTAAAGGATTGGATCTGAGAACCTTACTTTCGTGTCGATGTACTGTTATTCTTCCTTTTAACATAGTCAATGTATACCTTAAATCTCAAATGATTAAAGCATTTTAATTTGAATTTGGATTTTAGTCTGCAAGAATGGGACCAATATGTACGCTCATAGCTGCTGGCGATTAAAATAATTTTGTGTGTAAAAATACAGTTGTACGTTATTTAGCTATACATTACGTAGTATCATCACTACTACAGCGACAACAGCAAGGAGATACGCTGCAACCGATCATCTACAAGATACAATATATTGCAAATGTTCTTCGACAGTATAAAGAGATAATGCTTACTTGCTTAATAGCAGTTACATAAACTTGGTGTTTAGGTAACTATCGAGATTCCCTTCATTGTTTCCCGCTTCCACGATATGACATCTTGCAGCGTCCAATTATGATCTTGAAATTCTGTGTTTTATTGCTTCAGTAACTATTCTGATTGTATTACCTCTGTTTGCCTTTACAAACACGGAATGACCAAATAATTCCATATATAGCTCCTTATCTGAAGTCAA
>JBAVTY010000847.1:0-2026 GCA_049696495.1 Candidatus Nitrosopolaris sp. | reverse complement strand
CATCTATTCCACAAAGAGGTTGGATTTGGGAATATAGAAGGATATGACGATATCAAGGACATTGTAACACGTGCCTTAGACTCGTACGAAAATTATAATCTTCTTCTATGTGCTCCACCGGCCAGTGCAAAGACACTTTTACTGTTAGGCATCCTTGACATGAGAAAGGATGGAGTGCATTTCGATGGTTCGAATACCACGAACAGAATCCTGGATGTCTTGGAAGAAGAGAGGCCTAAAATCATATGCATAGACGAACTAGACAAAATGCCTCGAACATTCCAGAATCAGCTTTTGAATTTCATGGAGTCAGGGAGGGTCAAGGTAGACCAGCAGAAGAAGCAGTATGATTTCGAGATAAAAGGAGCTAAAGTATTTGCTACCTGTAACGAGATTAACGGGCTATCCAAGCCTCTACAGTCAAGATTCAGAAAACTGTTCCTGCCCAGATATACAGAACTTCAATTCCTAAATGTATCTGAGAAAGTCTTGACCAAAAGAAGTCCGAGTATTGCTAGGTACATTGGTGCTGCCGTATGGAAGAGTCAAGGAGATATCAGGGACGTTATTAGTATCGGGAAATTGGTTCGTAATTCAGACGGACCTCTAGAGATAGAGCAGATAATGAATACGATGGCAAAATATGGTAATATGATGATGATGACCTCAAGAGCACCCTTTTTGAGAGTAACATAATTTCTAATCAGTTTTATACTGATGTTATCATAATATTACTGAAGATCTTATAAATCTCGCATAATTTGTGCTACTATGTGCCACAATGTCTTCAAAATATTTATTGGATAATATAATTTATTGATCGTATAGCATTAAGTCATGGTACAAAAGTCTATGTACGGAATCATTGCCATCGTAGCGGTATTATTTTTTGGTGCTGTGGCGATGGGAGGTCACGTCGTACGAGCGGACGACGGATACTACACACATGTTGGATCACATATCGTATTTGTAGACTCAGGTAAATGTCCTTGCGGTGATGCACCTGGAGCAGGATATGCTTGTAACAACTGCAATTCATTCACTCAGCAACCACATGTCCAGATGGTCACATTTTTTCCCAAGCCAGACAATTGCTTTTGGAGCTATCCAGCACAATGCAATTAAGCCCATCAGCATCTTCTGCCAACCAATCCAAAGTCCAACCCAGATATTCTGGTGGAATTGGTGTATCTGGTAATCAACCCCAGACAGATACAATTCCGGTTATAACCACGGCCGGACAGATGAAACAAACGGCGCATCTTATTATTGCAATTCGCAAGACCATACATACACATTCTGTCAAGGATATAATGCTGGATGGCATGCCGAGGCTGCCGAGACCAATAACAATAACTCATCATTAGTGCAGCAAAATACCTCGACAAGTCAAAGTAGTCCATCACAGCAACAATCAGGACAGCCACAGGAACAAAACGCATCAAACCAACAAGCACCTCAGCAAAATGTCTCGACAACAGCTTGGAAAGATTTTGGAGACTTTAGCGACTTGGCTAATATTCCGCTTGTAGGTGGCATGATAGCGTCGCATTCTGTTGCTACGCACATATTCCATAATGAACAAGGCGTCTTTATCCCATGGTCTTTCCTATGCGCTCGGGGAAGCCAGTATTTGTTGAAACCGTGCAGCTCTCTTCTAAATCCCGACGGAAGCCTGACTAGTCAAGGCGATACCGCTGTCGGATGTATTCGTAATGGATTTGCAGCAGCGGCTCTAGCGACAAACTTCAATATGCCATTTGACACTATTAAGAATGCCCTTAAGGGATTCGCGGGTCTAACAGGATGTGGTGGAATAGTAGACATGGACCAAATTCAAAATTCAACCGATCTTCAATATCTCTTACATTCTGTGGGATCGCTCGCATCAAAGTAGTACCCATATGAAAGCAATAATATTATTACTCCCTGTCTTGTTGGTCATGGCTCCAAAATCCTTGGAACACCCCCGGCATAAGACTTTCCTTGTCCTCGCTCTGATCGTAGCAATCGGGTTCTCTTCAAC
>JBAVTY010000846.1:0-12571 GCA_049696495.1 Candidatus Nitrosopolaris sp. | reverse complement strand
TAACTGCAGCATTAAAATTGCCTACAGGATTTAAAGCCGCGTATCCACTAACAGATGATCCACATAGATGGGACATTGCACTCTCTGCGTACAGAGGAACCATTGTTCCAGGTCAAGGAATTGTTCTTTAACCTTGATAGGTGACACCTTCCTGCTTGGTATTATTTCTGGTATGGGACCTATTGAATATTTGTAGGTGACATGTTCGACAAAGTTAAGGTGTGGATGAAGAATTAAGTTCTGTCTTCCCAATTATTGAGATCAAAAAATTAGTGTAAAAATATAAAGTTATATTCACAGTCGTTTCACTGGTCGTTTGTATTTGATATCCAGCGACATTTCATCCTTCAATTGGCTTGCTGCTAAAGGTATTGTGTTTTGAAATTCGGAATATATGTTCATTCAAAAAGACCAAAGATTTCTCCCAATGAAATTTTGAAAGTAGTTGAATCTGCTGGCGTTGCCCCCGCCCCCCTCAAATAGATCAATTGATATAATGGGCATAAGGTCTTGGTCATTCGTGTAAGCATATACCACCAAAAATGAACCGAGGCCTACCTGTTAAGCGCAAAGAAACAATAAGACCTATGCGAATCAATCAATACTGCTACCAATAATTATCTGGGTGTCTTGATAGTTTTATTTGCATGAAATACCTCAGCCATCATTTTTAAATTTTGATAATCTGCTTGGGAGACTCTAAACTGTACTAACATAGTCTATTGTTATTTGGTTGAGGTTGGCTACTACCAGGCAATCTAGAAGAATATTACGAGTATCTCCTATTTATCGTAATCAGATTAGTAATAGAACCGACCAAACTTGAATCTTGACGTCAAACGATACTCTATCTATACGCCTGATTTACAGGCAGATTACAATCTTCGAAGATCGGGTTACAACGTTTACAGGCAAAGTAATCAGATCGATAGAGAGCCATGACAAATTCGGTAAAACATGGACGGTTATCGATAGAAATGTGGTTTCGCCGTGTAAAAAGCCGTTGAGTATATAAAGAAACCATTAGAAACTTGATCAAACAAGGTTTAAATCTTGAGATGCTTCAAGGAAATTGTGATTAATCGGACCATAAAAATAGTTATACCTCATATCCGCGGACCAGGTTGGTGCTGCTGTCCAAGTTTCGCTCTTTTATAAGCTTCAGGAACTACTACTGCAAAGGCTCCAGCCTCTAAGGAAAGAGGTATCGATATAAATAGCGAATGCCTGTAAAATATAAGATCAATAGTTTCAGCAGTTAAAATACACACAGTTTCCGCAGTAACTAAAATAACGATGCTTCTCCACAATATCGTCTTTAAATTAGGTTGTTTGTAAAGCCTAACCATCTTCTTAACTCCTATCCAAAAATTCTTGAAAGTTGTTAGTAAAATTGTGATGAACTCCTTGGAATCCTGTTCTAACACCGAACAACAACTGCACATCTGTTCAGAATAATTTGATCGTCCAAGTATCGTTGCAAAGATGGTGAATGCAGACAGGCCATACCCTAAAACGTATCCTACTGTTATTCCTAAAGTAGTTCTATAACCAAACAGAATAAAACTAGAGTGCTGATACCACTTTCATGTTCTACTCTATGGCCATATTTTGACCTGATTGCAGCTGCAACTTCTGCTACCGTAGGGACTAAATCGTGCGAGAACTACTCACCCCATATGTACCTTCGAAACAGAATTTAGAACTGGTAGAAACATGATTCACTCTTAGAATAATACCCATTCTCCTTAAACTGCGATATATCTCTTCTATTGATAGTTTCTTGATTCATATTTTTAAAAAAATTCTCTTCCATACAAAGTAAGTTTGCTTTAGTGGTCTTTTGACGATGAAAAGGTCTAAAGCTTGCCTCATTTAATAATGATGATGTGTTAATAGCGGTCCTCGATGAATACTTTATTTCATCTAATGAAATCTATCCTTGGACGTTACAGACCAAAAAGTATAGTCCTATAATAAGAGCGGTATCCAAGGGATATGATATTGATAAGGTATATGCAGACAAGGCTCATGACAATCGACGCAGTTTTAACTTGTTAGACAATCTGAATATAGAACGTGCTATTCAAATAAGAAAGAATGCGTCTATTAAAACAAAAAGATGTCCATTACGAAGAGATGAAGTTTTGCTAATCAGAAAGTTAGAGTATGAAAGATGGAAGCAGCTTAAGGATACAGGAAGAAGATGGATTGCAGAGATTGCCTTTTCATCACTAAAAAGAGTACTAGGTGAGGATCTACTTTCCAAGAAATTCAAAGCACAAAAGATAGAAGCAAGACTCAAAGTAATGCTTTATAATAAATTCATTGGCTTGTAAACTTTAGATTAAAATGCCGTGGTAAAAAGCCAGCAGCTCGACTACGTAACTGAGGTCGCTGGAGGAATAGCGTCGCATTATTGTTTTGACCACGCATCATTCTCTGGACTGGTATTTCCGACGCTCCGTCGCGTGGTTGGCCGGACGTCTACAGGTCCGCTCATTTCAGGTCGGACTAGGGTCCTCCTGCTGATTTCAGATGTCCTGGTGTTATGATTCACTCTTTACTCGCTACTATGAACTTGGCGCCAACGTTCCTGACTGCCAGCCGCTTGTACCGTTAGATCCAGAAGGGGGAGAACCCTCACCTTTTACCGCTAGCGCTCCAAGCCAAAGGATATGGGGATTGCTCCCGTCAGGATGAAGCTTGATCATCTGGTCGTAGAGCTCTCTTGCAGTCTTTGATGATTCAGCTAGCTTGTCGAAGTCGCGAATGTACTGTCTTGTCTCCTCGATGATCCTGGGGTTGTCATCCGTCCCAGGTCGCTTGTGCCCGGCTATTACAGCCCGTGGGTTGAGCGACTCGATCTTGTTGAGGGCAGAGATCCACTCCTTGCGTTTCTGTGGAGTTGAGGATGCTCCCAGAAACATGTGAGTGCCATTGAAGGCTGCATCTCCTGCGACAGCTAATCCGATCGACGGGACGTACAGACAGGTGGTTTCTCGCCAATCCGTGTGACCAAGTTCGACAGCTCTTAATTCTTCGCCTTCGAGTTCGATTGCATTGTCCTCTAGCTCTTCTGCAATCACGAGTTGATTTGGTATCTGACCAGGAAAAAATGCGTTCCAGATCTTCGCGCGCCTTGGCCCGACCTCCTCGTGCATGACTTTCACTGTGCCCGGGGCGACCTTGGCATTAGGAAAGCGATCGAGAAGCGCTGAAACGCCGAACCAATGGTCTGCGTGTCCGTGAGTGATATAGATTGTGGTGAGGTTCTTGCAGCTGTCTCTTGCCCAGCGTGCCAGAGTTACTGCCTGCTGGCAAGTGGTTGGTACATCCACCAGGACGGCATCACGCTTGCCATAGATGAGGGTCGACGAGGTGGTTCCAGAAGGTTTCCTTCGTGTTGGGTGCAGGCGTACTCGTTACAACGGGTATACCCGGAGTAGTAAAGACTTCCCATTTGAGCGAAGTATCTTTTCCGTTTGCTTCATTTGTTGGCATACTCTATCAAATTTAGGCAGTAAGTACCAGATAAACCAGTCCAAGTTACATCGAGGACAGTCGCGTACTGCCGCTTCGGACCTTAATGCCTCATCCCTTAATGATATCCCGTTTTGTGTAGATGCCCAAATGTGCCTTCACTGCACTGAACGAAAGGTAATTGAATCTGATCTACTACGGAGACATGGGTGATTTATGTAAATGCTGGAGAGCTCATTAGTGGTATGTAATCTTCATCTTGATATATCAGGGATGTTTCACAACACATGCTAAGAATATTGCATTTGACAAAGGTATGGATCAAGACCATATGGTTATGACACGTCGTCTTCTGGTTCGATAGCTGCTCTGGGCAACCGTACTTCTGGCACTCAATCCTACGATGTCCCACATCATCAAGCCCGCGTCGTTCCGATCACCACTTTAGCAGCACACCTTCCGCGTTACATACATCATGAGCTTTTCCCAGCTCATGATCAAATACAGCATCGGCATCATCAACGCCATTATACGTGATGGCCACACAGCCAGCGCGTCCACAAATAAGTAGGGATTGAATTTTCCTATTTTTTGTTTAAAATCTCACTAGTGATATCACATCTGTAAGTAGTAAAATAACCAATTGATAACGCTCCATTACCGTTTTTTGACTTAGCATTATTAATTGTGTTGGAGTCACCACCATTACCTCCCCGAGCCAAGTAGTTTGCAATTGGACCACAATTCTCTGCTCTGCCCCCATTTCATCCATTACCGTTGAAGGAATCACCTGCATTCAAAACATTGTCAATACCTCCTCTGCCACCTTCACCATGGCAGACGTGTGGGGGCTGACAGTCATTAATTCCATTAATTCCATTCCTACCAGACGTTTCGACAGTTGCTTGTTGTAGTAAAGAAATTCCTGAGATTGCCGGCACAGTAAGAGTCAGTGCGAATGTTGTCGAAAATGTTTCCTAGCTTACTTAGCATCATGGCCGTAAAGAGTAAGTCTAAATCCAAGTCTAGACGAAGTAGTCTAAACAGGATTACTGACCCATTTTGAGTAAAAGAAGTAGCTAAGAATGGGGTGTCGCAATTAACTTACATTGATTGGGAATTGGGCATATTCAGGATCAATTGGATTAAAGAGAATTCCATATACAGTAACGTTAATTATGTAATCACCTTGTTTCTGAAACGTATAAGGTATCGTCACAATACCTGCAGTAGCATGTAGTGGTTGGTTTGGATGTGCTGTTTTAGATGTCCCTGTAACAATTCCACCTCCTAGTGCTGATGCCTGAAATACTCGTTTGCCATCTTTAGTAATTGTGACATCGTAATCGATGTGTGGTTGGACTACGTATTCTGTTCGAAGCTAACTGTGAAATTTGTTTGTGTACCCTTTACAATTGGAGTCGGAGTCGGTTGTACCATTACATTAAGGCTTCCTCTGCTTGTCGCTTTATTCATAGTAGATGCGTATGTTATAGCATATGCTGACGATGTTGTTAATAGAATACCAAAAATACTAGTGATTAAAACAAATGCGATAATGGTACTATTCATATAACCACACTTACCATCTACATCCATATATGCTCTAGTACTATAGGTCGTCATCTTTTAGTAAGGAGCGGCGATATTACAGAGACGGTGTTATTATTGAAATTAGCTACATACAAGTTACCGTTAGCCGAGTCAAAAGCAATCGCTCTTGGAGTTTTGCCTACAGTCATGCTACCAATTACATTGTTGTTTTGGCCTGATATTGCTGTGACCGTGTTATCCCCTGAATTAGTTACATAAAGATTGCCATTAGCCGAGTCAAAAGCAACTCCATACGGATCTTTACCAACCGTTATAGGACTACCAACTATGGTGTTATTTTTACCTGATATTACAGAAACGGTGTTATTATAAAAATTAGCTACATACAAGTTACCGTTAGCGGGATCAAAAGCAATTCCATACGGATATGAACCTACATGAATAGGTCCACCAAGTACAGTATTATTTTTACCTGATATCACTGTGACCGTATAATTATGAAGTATAGGTACATACAAGTTACCGTTAGCGGGATCAAAAGCAATTGCGTGCGGACCAGCGGGCGGAGCCTTACCATACACTATAGGACTGCCAATTACAGTATTATTTTTACCTGATATTACCGAGACTGAGAAATACTGTGTATTAGTTACATACAAGTTACCATTAGTGGGATCAAAAGCAATTCCCCATGGACTTCCCTCGGCAGCACAGCATGGTATATTCTTAATTACGGTATTATTTTGACCTGATATTACAGAGACGCCACCAGAGGATATTACCGGGGGACTCTCAGCAGAGCCAGTTACATATAGATTGCCGTTAGCCGAGTCAAAAGCAATTCCCCATGGAGTTACTTTATTGTATGCGTATTGTACACAGCACGGGATCGTCCTAATTACAGTATTATTTAGGCCTGATATTACCGAGACGGTTTTATCCCTTGAATTAGTTACATAAAGATTGCCATTCTTGGGGTCAAAAGCAATTCCTGTTGGACCTGAGTCTACATGTATAGTGCACGCATGCACACATGAACTGGCCGCAAGCACTCGGGGAAGGAGCGGGATAAGAACAGTGCTAGTAGCACAACAATTGTTGTTCCTGCAAAAAGAAACGAAACACTTCTCATGATAAATCCATAATAACTACTAAATATAAAAGGATTATCGAAACCCATTGTAAAATCGAGGATACGAAACCTGATACAACTTTTTGATTTCTCTTACTGCTGAATTTAAGAAGTATATAGCCAAACATAGCCACATAGCCTTTTTTTGCAATTCCACCCTCCACCGACTGGTCAATCGCGCATTACTTGACGTACGACATGGAGAAACGGAAAGAAGATGCCGTCGCGTTTAGGCATTATGTACGGTACTGGCATAATTCATCGCATTATCAAGCATGCTCATGATGTTCGCCTCCAGGAGAAGCAACGAGAACTTTACGATCAGAACCGAGTTTTGCCGTCCCATGTATTCTACGCCATTTCTAGCGATATTCTGTGCAGTCACGTCCTGCAACAATTTGGACACGCGTATTGTTCGTTCAGTTATCTTCTCAACCGCCACCTCAGGAGGAGCTGACACTGTGATCCCATACACCTCACGGTTGTAAAAACCTGTCAACGCCAGCATAGACTCACGCAGTGTCTTGGTAGGTGCGCCTCCGCTCGTAGTGACCACTCCCCCTGGTTTATTCTTCTCAACTATCACCACGCTATGCCCAAGAAATGCAGCCAACTCTGCAGCACTTTCACCTGCGTGGCCCGCTCCGATTACCACTAGATCGTAGCTGCAAGTCATGCTAATCTTTCCATGTTGAACTGCACAATGTCCGTTTATTATACATAATTTATTAAGTATTCCTTGAGAAATTGTTTGATGGAAAGAGCAACGAGCTTTACAACTCTTCACAAATGTCTTGCGTAAGAGATATGGAAATACTGCACCAATTCAGAAGCGGACATATCCATCTGAAAGACAGTCAGGATTTCGTGTAGTCGCCTTTGTAGTTGACGGCAAGTCCTTCTTGTTCAAGGAATGATTCGTGATGGCCGAACCATACTGCCATTATACTCTCATTTAACCGGACTGGTACGACCAGCCGGAATGCATATAGATAAGGATGACTATACGAACGTATTATGAAAGCACAAAGACATTCAAGTTTTATCGCTACACAGAAGCAAAAAGATATTTGAAGATATTCTCATAGGCTGAAATATGCTGAATGGCAACGAAAAGGTTAAGTGTTTACTAACTAGAAAATACCTATGTCGGAAACGGTCATTGAACATGTTTTAGGACGCCTCAAGTCCATCGGAATAGACCACGTCTTTGGAGTCCCAGGAGACTATGCCTTTCCTGTGGAAGATGCCATCGTTAATTTTCGGGGAATAGAATGGGTCGGATGTTGCAACGAATTGAATGCAGCATATGCGGCCGATCGGTACGCACGCATTCATAACGTTGCTGCAGTCAATACAACCTATGGAGTGGGCGAACTGAGTGCGATCAATGCCATAGCCGGAGCATATGCCGAACACCTCCCGGTATTTCATTTAGTCGGTATGCCGAATATGACCATACAAGCCGGACACGCGTTGGTACATCATACCCTGGGCAACGGTGAGTTTGATTTATTTAGGAAAATGGCGGAACCTGCGTTATGTGCAAGCGCAATCATGACATCCCAGAACGTTGCCTACGAGACCGAGAGGTGGATTGCCGAGGCAATGTATCATCGCAGGGTCTATATGTCCTTTCCGGGTGACCTCGCTGACCAGATGGTGGTTAGCAGTGCATGGCCGCTAGATGCACCGAACAGTGATCCCAAGATTCTCCAGTCGGTGACTGATGCGATTATTGTAGCTCTGGAAGGAGCCCGTACAGCATGTATCCTGCCTGGAGTTTTGGCTGTCCGAGCAGGCTTGCGAAATGCTCTGCAATCCTTTGTTGATACTTGCGGCCTACCCTTCGCTACAATGATTATGGATAAGTCAGTCCTTGAGGAGCAGCACCCATCCTACATAGGCATTTATGATGGAAAGCTTATGGACGAGTCAGTTCGGGCATTTGTGGAGTCCTCTGGTTTCGTCCTGATTATCGGAGCGATGATGACGGATACCAGTACCGGCGGCTTTACAGCACATCTCGATGTGGAGAAGACCATCTCACACAAGTTGGATCAAAAGTCTATCGAAATGTCGAAATGAAGGATGTCCTTACTGAATTAACTCGGCGTGTTAAAAAGCGTGGTGAAAAGTCGCCGATTAAACCTGTTTCCCTTGGGGCCAAGGTGGGCAGCGGCAGTGATCCAATTACGGCAGAGGCGCTCTATCCTCGCTGGGCAAACTTCCTGAAACCAAACGATATTCTTGTTGTGGATACTGGTACATCTGCGTTGGGACTGGCATTTGCCCTCTTGCCGAAGGGTGTTTCATAGTCAGGCTCTATGGGGGTCGATTGGATGGGCAACCAATCATCAATGAATAATTGACCAGTCATATGGGCTCCGCCTTTAAGCAGATAGTTGGATATTGCGTGAAACTACTGAACCGTTGGGGCCGTCAGGTCCGGCTAACCCGGTAAACCGAAAAGGTGGTACCACGGTTTAAGCCAAAAAAGCTATAAGACCTCGGGTATTACACTTATGTCTAGTTATGCAACCAATCGAACGAGGTTATGGAGGTTTTTGAAAAAGGATGACCTTGGCATATAAAAGAATTGGAATCAGTCTTCCTATTTCACTCATAAATCGAGCACTTTAATTTGGTTGGATAATCCAGCCAATCGTTTATATTATCCTGTGTCACGTTTTATAAACAACGAAGCGTATCCTCAAAATTTCATGACAACTGTCACAGTCAGATCTGGCATTATTATTTAAACCATCGGATGGTTTAGCCCATTGTTAGTTGAAGCTTTTTAACCGATATTGTTTACTGAACAGTGGATGAGGGTGGATAAACTAGACGACGAAAGTTAAGCATCCCAAGACAAAAGCTTGGGGACGATAAGCGATTTTCATTAATGTCCTCTCTCTGAATAGTGTGTAGGTAACGTTGGATAAACTATCTAAAAGGAATTTATACTACTACTATAATGAGATACATGAGTGTGGAAAGGATCAATAGGAGCTGCAGGCCTGAATAATCGTAACACAGATCTCAAATCCAGGAGTTTTTATTGCATCAATGACACCTTTAATGATTTTCTTTGGAATGCGTCATGCTCTAGATGTAGACCACATTACTGCAATAGATAATCTCGTAAGGATGCATACATGCTCTTGTGATGACAATGTATGCCCGGGACTTTGAACGGGATAGCACAGAAGTACAATGTTAACATTGCAAACGTAGCAACACGATATATTCTTGACAACCCAGCAGTAGCAGGAGTTATTATCGGTGTTAGACTTGGAATAGCACCGAGGACAACCTGTTACCATTGCGACAACTACAATAGTGAACGCTTTTTTCCTTGTAATTATTCCGACGAGAAAGATCAGTTGCTCTTTTCCTGCCCTTCCCCACTTTCTTTTTCCAGCGCTGATGAGAGCGCATAGCACGAGGAGCGAGGGATCGTAATATCTTCTTAGGGATCTGGACTTGCGACCCGTGTCAATCAGTGTATTACCCAGGCTGCGCATTGACGTACGACGTTTGTATCCAGGCTGCGGAAGTGTCATCTTATGACTGTGAGTCATGTTTCAGATGGCGAACGTTCATTATTCAACTGGACCTGAACAGGAGCACCGTGCTGCTTAGCGGTCCCAGGAACGATCACAAGGTGTCTGGGTGGCACGTTGTCCTGCACTATTTGTCGGATCGGGCCGATTGTGTTAACTATGGCGGCGCCAGCCGGGTTGGTCATGAACTGCTGGAGGGCAGGGACCAGGGTACCGCCGCCCTTGGGATTGGGGGAGAGTGCGAGCACGTAGGGATGATTGGGCTGGAGCCCAGTTACTGCAGCCTGCAGCATCTGCACCAACCCCTGATCGAACAGCGATATGCTGGTGGGTGCGTTAGTATCATTCATCGCCTTGCTATGGTTCAGCGGCACAAGGGAGAGATGAGTGACATTTCCGGCGATACCGAGTGGCTGCAGTCCCTGAGTGCCATTGCCTTCTGGCACCGCATTGGGCACATACGTTATAGCTTGAGACGCTTGGCCAATTGGACTAGTCGCAATCACTTTGTTAATGAGCGTATCGATCGCGACAAGGCGATCTCCGTTCTCAAGCCCGACATAGACCTGCGTTCCATCGCCAGACGGCCAGATCCCATGCGGCAGTTTGCCGACCGGAATGGTTGCGATCTTGGAGAAGTCGTCGGTGCGGAACACCTGAACCTCATTGAGCCCGCCGACCGTGACATAGGCAAAAGTGCCTTTGGCATTGTGAACGATGTTGACGTGGTTGGTAATCGGTCCCGTATCGATGGTTTTCAAGACCGAGAAAGGCGGATGGGCATCAAACACCTCCGTCTTGCCAATGTCCTTCAACGTGAACCAGACCTGCTTACCGTCTGGCGTAGCGGCAATATTCGGGCAGAATGGGCTCAGTTGGGGGACATGCCCTACGATCTTGTGATCGGCGACGGTGATTACAACTGTCTGAGGAGTAAAGGAAGAGCAGACATAGCCATATTTACCATCAGGTGAAAAAATTTGCATGCCAGGACCATTCGGCACGATGATGCGGGTTATCTCATGATAAGTGCTACCATCAAGAACGGAGATGTAGTTCTCGCCACGGACCGTCACCCAGACCTCCTTGCCGTCTAGCGTGAACGCCGCCTCATGCGGCGAACGCCCTACATAGGTGATATGTTTCACGGCATTGGTCGCCGTGTCGATGAAAGTTACTGAATTCGAGCCGATCGAGACGACCAGTAGGGTGCGATGATCGGGTGAGAAGAGCATGCCGTGTACCAGCAGTTGCTTAGTATAAAGCGGGCTGAGATTGCCAGGTATTGTGTCTCCGAGGCGGATGACGCCCAGGAGCTTGTTGTCGACCGGATCGGTGACGGTGACAACATTTGAGAATTGATCCGCCGTATATACGCGGTCGTGATGGCTGACAGGTATATCCGGAGAGGAGCTCCCAGCAGGAGCCTGCCCCGCCCGGGCTGAGGGGCCGGCGACAAAGCCGGTAATAGTGAGCAATGCCACGACCAGGGCCGTAGCACTCACCAATACAGTGAAGAAACTTCGTTTCATGTCAGGGCTCCTCCTGTCCGTCGCATGGTGAGATGTCGGTTGCATGCTCATAGTCTTTGGAGGTGAAATTGGATGGTTGTCCCAGAACAGAGAAGGATATCATTGATTGTTGTCCGTAAAAAACATAAAATCTCATATGCCAAAAACTGTTCTAGATATATTTAAAAATTATGGTTTCGTATTTCATTCTTACTTGTATGAGCCATGATGTATGGAATATTTATCAATACTCACACATAAAATTATAATATCTAAAACAAATTCATTCTTTTGTCAAGAATAAAGTACGTCGCTCTACGCGCATACATATTTGTTGTTATGATCCTCATAATCTGCATCTAATTTTCTTTATTCAATTTCAAGTCTCCCGACATTTTCTTAGCCTTTCCTTGAATGCCATGATGCGACGTAATAGATGGTTCTGGAATCTTCATTGTAATGAGGGAACTGATCCGCTTTTATATGGACTTGACCTTCGGATTCACGGTATCGATACTAAAGGAATAGAGTAAATGATGTAATACTTAGTACAACTGATGAAACAGTCACAAAATCTACTATTTTGACAGAACTAGGATTACGGCATAAAGCTAAGAGGGTCAATAAGTTAAAAACATCTATTCCTGTTTTAAATCGTCGATCTATTCAAACTATGATATTTCATTAGAAACATTATGGTCAAAGTGACATGGCTCCCTAACAGGCCCATATCACTCACTCCATGGTCCAACGCCATGAATGCCATATGATATACATCCATTGAAGTATGCTGGTGTGTGTCGTGCGAAAGTCTGGATTGCTTGCTTGACTGTATTAGTGCATGAATCAGGTTCCCCGAAGCAGTTGAATCCTTCGATCCAATTTGCAGATGCAGATTGTGATGTCAGCATTATTGTTGCTAATAACAGCAAGCACATAAGCATTCAATCAGTGTTCCTGTAGAGAACCGAAATAAGGAATCAACGACTATATTCGGAATAAAGGTTTACACTACGTGCTCTCTAATCTCTCATTGCGGGAGATAAGTATTGCGTACGTCAATGATATAGTGCTATGTGAGTCTATGTGTTCTAAGCGATACAGATATTTGATCCTCTTCACGTTTATGGTGTCATTATTAGTGCTACTAATAATAAGGCCATTATCGCTCTCCATAGGGTGAACTCACTACTTTCTGGAGTCCGTGTCTACGCTGTTATTAATTACTGTAGATGATTTTGATCACACTAATCTTCATCTACTGTAACATGGATCGGTAGCATGGTCACGAGATGAGAAAGGAAGATACACAAGGAACGAGATAG
>JBAVTY010000845.1:0-23732 GCA_049696495.1 Candidatus Nitrosopolaris sp. | reverse complement strand
TTAATTTCAATGTGGGAATTTTTAACGCGCTTCCTATAGGTCCATTAGATGGAGGGCAATTTTATAATTCTCTGATTGAACGTAAAGTCAATTCAAAGACAAAGAAACTAAAGAATGCATCTCTAGTGGTTACCCTCGTGATGACAGCGGTAGTAATAATGTCTGTATTTGTTCCATGGATTATGCACTAGGTGTCATGTTGTAGCGCATATTAGAATACATTAAGACGACATCAACAAGCTGCTCTATATTGCATTGACACCAATCCTGAATCTGTCGGTGATCTGAGTAATAAAACGATGTAGTGTTAGTACAGCCGGTTGATGCAATCTTTAATTGATACCCTTAGATGGTCTTTCCTTATCTCGCAGCTGGACTTGACCACCCCTATAGAAAAGAAGCGCAATATTAGATATGTTGTTCAAATTATTTCGTATAGGTGCTTGTGCACTAAACTCGACTCTTTAGCTGATTGCCTATGATAAAAAATATAGCACTAACTACGAGTCGGTCGTGTAGCAGGTAAGCATTATCTAGGCGAAAAAATTCAATAAATCAGTCTAGATGCAAAGGATTTGAAGTCCTAAAAATATATTAATGGATTGCCTCTAATACAAATTGGCTTATCATCGGCTTCGGTCAATTTCCTGCCTGTAATGTTGTTGCTATAAGTGAGGCAAAAATACCGAAAAAAAAGCTGGATAAAGAAGAGATGTGGGAGAACTAAACAAAGCTCATATAGAGGAAAAAGAAAAGATTGTCGATCGGAAGAGCGATCAAAATCTAAAAGACAAAGGAGCGGACGAACGTAGTGAGAATAATAACAACATTTACGACGATGACAACAGAAAGCACAAGCATATAGTACAGAACACTATCCCAAAGAAGGACAAAGAAAATGAGAATCAATTCACTGCGAAGTTAACTTTGGATAGTGAAGGCGATGTGGCAAAAACTGTCTTACAATCGATTCCAAAAGAATCCCTAATTACGTCGGCCAAATTTGAAGGCCCCAATATCGCACTATATACGAAAAATGCTAAGTTCTCACTTACAGAACTTACCTACCACTTATCATCTCTATCTAAAAGTCTAAAAAAGAGATTTGTGATTCGTACTGACCCTTCCATCAGAATAGCAGAAGAGGAAACCAGAAAAGCCGTTGTCAAATTACTCCCCAAAGACGTCTTAGTTTCAGCTGTCTTCTGCGATGATGCAACTGGCGAAGTTGTTCTAGAAGTTAACAAACCTGAAGTTGTAAGCCCAGAAATAGTAGTGGAAATAGCCAAATCCACAGGCTGGATAGCTCACACTAGACTTTCCCCGCATATACCATCTACCATACTTAATACTATCCATTCTACCCTAAAGAGCTCTGCAAAAGAACGGACGATATTTCTCCAAGATTTAGGAAATAGGATTTTCAGGACTCCACTTACAGAGGAAAACAACTGTAGTTCGAACGGTAGTGGAAATAATCGGCTTACTTCGGAATCAACGAGCCGTACTTCGCAGACTCGTTCATGGAAAATGAATAAGGAAGTCATGCTTTTTTGCCTGGGAGGAGTTAAGCAGGTTGGAAGATCCTGCTTTATTGTCGTTACCCCAGAAAGCAAGGTAATGCTTGACTGTGGTATTAATCCAGGTGAAAGTATTGGCCTAGATGCCTACCCAAGACTTGATTGGTTTAATTTTAACTTTAGCGATCTTGATGCGGTAGTTATTAGCCACGCGCATATAGATCATCAAGGCTTTTTGCCAAGTCTGTACAAATATGGATACAGTGGTCCTATTTACTGTACTGAGCCTACGTTACCTTTGATGACACTTCTTCAGATGGATTCTATAAAAATTTCTAAGAGCAATGGGACCTACCTGACGTATGAAGGCAGGGACGTTAATGAGGCGATCAAACACTGCATAACATTACCATATGGAAAACCAACTGATATATCTCCTGATATTACTATTACATTGAACAATGCAGGGCACATAATGGGCAGCGCGACTGTCCACCTCAATATCTCTGGTACACATAACATCCTCTATTCAGGAGATTACAAATACGCAAAGACTCGGCTATTGGATAGTGCAATGTCTATATATCCTAGAGTTGAAACCTTGATTACAGAGAGTACCTATGGTAGTAGTTCTGACGTAATGCCAGACCAGTCAGTAGTTTATGCGAACTTTACACAGAGTATTAATAAAACTCTGACGGAAGGAGGAAAAGTCCTAATACCTGTTCCCGCGGTCGGAAGGGCACAGGAAATTATGCTAGTAATAGATGCTGAAATGCGAGAAGGTCGGCTGATCGAATCACCTATATATATTGAGGGCATGATTTCTGAAGCGACTGCCATACACATGTCTTATGCTCATTATCTCGGATATGATGTGCGAAAATCGGTTTCTCAAGGCATTAATCCATTCGAATCTGATTATTTCACTCAGGTAAATGGGCAAAGTAGAAGAGACGAAGTCTTAAGTGATGAGAATCCTGCTATTATATTGGCAACCTCTGGAATGCTCGAAGGTGGTCCTTCAGTAGAATACTTCAAAGAAATAGCTCCATCCCCAAAAAATAAGATTATATTCGTTTCTTATCAAATTAATGGCACGCTCGGAAGGAGAGTTATTGACGGTACGATGACACAAGTGAGTATGTTGGACAAAAGTGGCAAGGTTAAGGTGGTGCCAGTGAGATGTCAAACCCATAAGATTGATGGCTTCAGCGGTCATAGTGATTATAATCAGATTTTGAATTTTGTGTCGAAAATAAAACCAAAGCGAGTCCTTGTTAACCATGGGGAAAAGTCTAAATCCGAAAACATTGCCAGTGCAGTATATCATAGATTAAGAATTCGCTCAAGTGTTCCCGATAATAGAGAAATTATCAAATTGAGATAAACATGCTCTATTTGCATAGATAGCCTTTTTAGCCATGTATGATGAGTAATAAAGTTAGAATCACGATTTGGCAATAAGATATAGATGCGTTAACTGCAACATTGTCCTGAGCGGTGAAGGAGCCTCGAGGCATTACCTCGCAAATCCAACTCACAAACTTGAGAAACTTCCACCACTAAAACCTGTAAAAAATACGGACGTAACCCGTTAATGCGATTTATTCTCTTATACTCTCTAGCGTAGAGACCACTTGCCAAAGCATAGTCCTAATGTGTGATTGTGTTTGGGGATTTTGTGTAACAGTGTCTAACATACTAATCGCGTTTGCAGCTCGGACTGAGACAGTTCCACCCTTTTGGTCTTTTAGCACAAAGTATACCTCTTTTATCATATTCCGGATGTTCCTCTGAATATTGGTATTCTTGGATATGGTATCTAAAGTGGTAATTGCATTTGATAAACGCTCCTCGTTTTCTTTCCGTTTTAATTCCTTCTTTGCCGTGGTCACATCTATATGCATCCTTTAACCGAAGACTGTTTTTTAGTTTATAGCTAGTAGCTTTTGAACCTTTTTGTCATCATGCTCGTTCCGAATTCCATCTCATTAAGATATTATTTACTGTATCCACGGGGTTGTGACTTTCGATATAGCTGGAACCAACGCAATGTAAAGTTGGAAAACCAGGCCTTTCGTTCATGATTATTATCGAGAGAAAGTGGATTCTTCTAACTTAGACGACTACAAATAGCCACCACCACAGGGTTGCATCTGATTTGTTGCAGGTAGTGATTTAATGTGGACCTATGAATTCAGAAATAAATTTTATGGCAACAGCTATTAGTGAAATAGATAACATCTTACGCAATAAACTCTCTTTTACTTTATGAGAGACTTTTGCACCAATCTGACCCCCCACGACCGCGCCCACGGATAGAGATACAGCGTGAAAATAATCGGGATGTCCTAAAACCGCGTGAGTAACTGTGCCAACGAATGAGGTCATCAGAAGTGCAAGCTGTGATGTTGGGCTCGCAGTGCTTAGTGACATGCCCAAGACGAGAACCATGAGCGGAACAAAGGCTATCCCCCCTCCTACTCCAAAAAGACTAGAGATAATTCCCGCGCCAAATGCTCCAGTATAGAACAACGGTAGAAGTTCCAACTTCTTATCATTTCCAGGTGGTCGCTTTTGTTTTTCTAAGGAACCACTGTAAGCAATATAAATTCCTGCAAACAATAAGAGTAATCCAAAAAATATCTTGAATGGCTGTATCGCTATCACACTTGAGATGGAAGCGCCAGCGATGGCTCCAGGAATAGCTACAGCAGCAGCTTTCACACCAACGTGATATTGTATTCTTTTTTGCCGGGCATAGCTTATCGTCGAAGAGGCGCTGGCAAAGGTAACTGCAAAAAGGCTTGTGCTAGAAATCTGGGCCGGAGCAAATCCCATAAACGTTAGAGCTGGCGTCATTATTAATCCACCCCCAACTCCGATCATGGATCCCAAGGTACCCGCCCCCAATCCGATGATAATTAGGACTAGCACCAAGACGAATGGGTCAAGCAAACATGCTTATAGTTTGAATACGAATAAATGATTTTCTATTTATTTCGATTCTGAATTTGCGCTACTTCGCGCACATGTGGCACTACTTGGTACCTATTGATTACAACACAAATGAGGAAATTCCTATAATTAGTAACGCATCAATGTGTGACTTTCATATCAAAAACGCTGAATCAAAAAGTCTTCAATTGCACAGAGTCTCACTAATTTAAACATATTAAACCCAATCTGATATCCGCTTTGGATGCGGTTAATCGTAAATGGTTTTGGAGTTGTCGGTCAGAGTTTCGCAAAATTATTGTTGTCCCGTTCCGCAGATTTGTATAGGCTGCATGGGGTTAACCCACGCATTGTGGCCTGTATAGACAAAGGAGGCTGCGCGGTATCCGAAACAGGACTCGATCTGCGGCGTTTACTTAACACTAAGAAATTGTCAGGCACGGTTGGCGTATATGATAGGGAAGATCACATGTTCGATCCTTTACGGCTAATCGAGAAAGTCGATGCGGAAGTACTCTTAGAATTAACCCCTACTAATCTTGATAATGGCGAACCCGGCATTTCTAATATCATAGCAGCAATGAAATCTGGAAAGCATGTTATCACTGTCAATAAAGGCCCTCTGGCCTTGGCATTTCCTTCTCTAATAGAGCTTGCAAACTATAATAATGTAAAGCTACGCTTTAGTGGAACTGTAGGTGGGGGTATGCCAATATTAGAATTTGCAAAGCGATGTTTAAGAGGAGATAGCATAATTTCTTTTCAGGGAATTCTTAATGGGACGACAAACTACATTCTGAGCAAGATGGAAGAGGGGCTTACTTTTGATGAAGCCTTAAACGACGCCAAATACAAAGGGTATGCCGAGGCAGTCCCTTCACTTGACATTGACGGTTACGACGCTGCGGCAAAACTCGTAATTATGGCGAATTGGATTATGGGTATGAAAGTCACTATTAAAGATGTAAATAGACGTGGTATTAGCCAAGTCACCCTCTCTGACGTTAAGCGAGCCCATAAAAATGGAAAAGCGATAAAATTAATTGCAATGTGCGACAAAAGACAACTTGGAGTGGAACCAACTGAACTATCAAATGTGGATCCAATTTGTGTGAACGGAACGCTAAATGCGGTAACGTTTTCGTCCGAACATTCAGGTAAACATACCATAATTGGTCATGGCGCGGGAGGTATTCCTACTGCAAGCGCAGTTCTTCGAGACCTAATAGATATCCGAGATACTATTTTTGAACAACGAGAGAATTTGTAGGAGCCAAGCGCTACAAGACTATAATGACTGACCTATAATAATTAAATTCACTCATCGTTGATTACAGACACATTTTTTATTAGTCTTTTTGTCTTGTCAAAAGGATTAATAGCCTGATATGATGTTTCTAATTAAATGTATAGTGGGGAATTGGAAGTACAGGCCAAGCGGAAAGCATTGGCAGTTTTGCACGATGAAATTAATAGGATTCTAAATTCCGCAAGGGAATTGTCTGCTCTAACTGCCTCACTGATTAGTGGAGACGATAAGGATATACAGGCATCATTGGAAAGGATGAGAGCTGCCGAAGAAGAAGTAGAGAATCTTCGTCGCAAAATCACCCGCGAAGTTGCAGAAATCGGAAGCCTGATGGTCTACAGAGAGGACGTCTTGAGAGCCGCTTATCTTATGGACGATATCGCAGGTTACATTAGTGGTGTCGCTTTTAGACTCGCCAATATGAAAATCACATCATTAAAGAAAGGGAAGTTTGATGAAGATTTAAAGCAGCTAATTGGAATGGTCGTTGATGCGATTTTTAAATTGAATGAAATGGCTAGGGCACTCAGTATTAATCCAGGAAGCACGATTGAGATTGCTCAAGATGTTCAAAAACTGGAGCGACAAGTTGACTCAAGGTATAGGGCCATCATAATAAAGGCGCTAAACGAAATCTCGGTCACTAAGGATTTACTTCTCTTAAAAGATGCCATCGAAGGCATTGAAGGTATGGCTGATAAATGTCAAGAGACTTCTGATTCTCTTACTATACTGGCATTGAGCATGTGATGGATCTTATCAATGGGGTCTTGGTAGAGAATAGAGTAATTGTCTGGAATATAGAACAATCCCATGTTTTATTTGGAAACGGATACTACGGTAAACCACTAGGAGTACCGAAGCCAAAAGGAATCCAATTTGACTCGCCGTTAATTTTGGATTTGATGGAAGGATGTTATTTAAGCCAGATAGGAAAACTCGAAATCTCTAATTATAGTGGCAGGCGGCTATCATCAAAAGATATCCGGACCATATGCAAGAAGGAATATGCCAATTTTGAGATAAAATACTTGGTTTTCAAAAACCTACGTGATAGGGGATATATCGTGTCTCCAGGCCTTAAATTTGGCTGCGACTTTGCCGTTTACGAGCAGGGACCTGGGATTGACCATGCTCCATATTTAGTGCAGGTCTCCAAGCCAACTGACCACATGACTGCAACAGGAATCGTTCTCTTTGGAAGATTAGCCACAACTGTGAAAAAACAATTTATCTTAGCAATTCCAAGGATCAAGGAAAGAAAGGTTGATTTTGTTGGGTTTGAGTGGTGGCGCGCTTAGTAAGGTTTAGTGGTTTAAGGACAGCTGAGGTGGTTGTTCAGCTAAAAGGTTGGGTTTTTGAAAGGGCAGGTCAAACTTTACAAAGTTTTCTCCCGAGATAGTGAGACGAGTCGAAATCTCTCAAAGCCCGGTTCAAGCCAACCAATGCCCGGCTTCTTCGTTTTTCATCCACTTCTTCATAACAGGATAGAATTTCACCGGATTTCTGTTTTTTTTGTTAAAGTAATAGGCAAAAACAGCGGTCTTCTCGTAGTGATTCGATGGTTTTTTTGTGCATAAAACTCTTTCAATCCAATCTTGTTATCTTTAGCTTTAAGATCCACAGGAATTGGCGGAAGAGTTAGAGACTGTTTCGAGCCACTATGCCTTGAATTGTTTGGTTTGTAATCTAGATATTTGTCTGCGATTTTGCATAACTTTCTGCCTGTTTGGACAGACCTTGTTCAAATCCTCTGCGCATAGCGTCTCTAATTGCAGAATCGAAGAGCTGAAATTTCTCCAAATGTTTGCCAACAAATTCTACTGTACCTTCCAATTCTACTATTTCTTCTTTTGCATTAATCTTCCGGAACGCTCAATGTTACTACACTTTGCAAATTTGGGACGTCGATCTATCAGCAGTACTTTTGGAAGAAATGTAATGGGCTTTTACAATTCTATGAAGAAAGAAGACCCATTTGTTATGCTTGAGGAATTCAAATTGTTATTTCTGAGTTACACCATAACCCAGAAGCTACCTTTAATAGTCATGACAAAGTGTTTAACCCGTGAACAGGCAATTTTTTACGCCGTCTTTAAAATTTAGTGGTAAAATAATTGTAATCACCGGAAGCGGTACAGGAATAGGTCAGACCATTGCTAAAAAATTTGCAGAAAATGGTGCACATATCGCGATCATGGGACGCAGAAAAGAACCACTTGAGCTCACTTCTGGAATTTTATCAGATATTGTAAAAGCTGCTGGTTCTGATGGCAAAGTACGATATTTCCCTGGTGTAGACGTAGTCGACGAAGCTGGGATAAACGAAATGTTCAAAACTATTAAAGAAGAATTTGGAAAGGTCGATATTATCATAAATAATGCTGGAGTGTCGGGTCCGGTGAAGGCATTTACCAGTGCCAGTAATAAGGAATTTAAGGAATGTGTAGGGATTCATCTCACTGGAACCTTTTGGACTTCGTTACAGGCAATTGGGGCAATGCAACGAGGCGGCAAGATAATTACGATTACCACATTTTTCACTGAGGAGAACCGCTACGAGCAGAGACCGTATCGATTTAGAGCTCCATACACTGCTGCTCAAGGAGCGAAGAATAGGTTAGCAGAGGCTTTGGCTTGGGAGCTGGTAGAAAGAGGTATAAAGTCGATTGCTACAAATCCAGGTCCTGTCCACTCAGATAGAATTTACAAAACGGTCTACCCCAAAGCAGCAGCGGAATTCCTAAGAATTGGCGGCTACGAAGGTCTCACATCTAGAGAGATTGAAAGTGTTTCAGCGCAATTACTACAGGTACTTGGTGAACCTCAAACCACTATTTCTAAGTGCATAAGAAATGCAGCCGAAGAAATTTCGAGATCCCTGAATGGTGATAGTATAAGAGACAGTGCGAAAATGGAGAACTTAATCTACGGGTTACTTACGAAGCTACAAGAAATTGCTGAAAAGATACAATTCAATACTGCCAAAATGATAGTTGACGGTGAATTTCTGACTCAAGAAGATGTTGGGAATATGGTAATGAATCTGTGTGATGACGATATAAGCAAATTAATTAACGGCAGAGTCGTCCCCGATGATCGCGTATTCTATCCCGTCAAACCGGTAGTAGGAACGTCGATCTTGGGGTCAAATTTGCTACATCCTGAAATAAAGGACAAAGTGGTTGTAATTACAATAACCTCTTCATCAGAAAAGGATCTGGATCGTGCAAATAAAATTGCGTCTGCGCTGTGTTCTGGCAATGTCAAACAACTTGTAATCCTTACAATGAATCCCTCTGATTTGACTCGATTTAGAGAGTTCCATAGTCACGCAGTAGATCTTTTAGACGAGAACAAAGTACGAATGATCTTCAAAACAGTTAAGTCGAAATTTGGCAGTCTAGACGCATTGATACACCTCACAGGCGATTACGACTATAATTTGCCTCTTTCATCTCTGTCAAGAGCTGGATGGGACTCATTGGTCGACAATTTCATTCATATCCCTGGTTTGATAGTCAAGGAGGCGGTTAACATGATGGCACCTGAAGGAGCAGCTGATGAACCGGTGAAATTCAGAGACTCAAAAGGTCTGGTCATAATCATAGGTCCTGATGCCCCTGTTGGTGATAAAATTTCGGGGACCGTCAGAGCTCGTTCAGAAGTTTTCAGAGGTGCCTTACGCCCCTATACCGCCACAGTAAATCAAGAGCTTGAGGACGTCTTGGGTTCCAATATTCGGCTCTACCTTATACTGCCAGGAAATATACAGGGAAAGATTCCTGATACTGATAGACTCAGAGACTCACTAGTTCATCTGCTCTCAGTTCCATCTCTCAAAAGAAATGAAATAATTTTCTACATAGATGAATCAAGAAGATAAAGTTGTATCTCCCAGTGGAGTCGATTGCACTGGCTCAATTGTTACAATAATAATACATCGTTCGATATAATACTTTAGCTTGTGACCTCATTGGATGATTGTGTCGTAGTTGTCGAGGTTGACGACACAGAAGTGGACGATCCTCCCCCGTTCACAATTTCAGCAGTGGCGAACCTATTTCCTACCTGCACTACTCTAATCTTCGCGTTCTGACCCACCTTACCGTTCTTTACAAAGATTACAAATCCCTGTATCCTTGCGATACCATCGCCTTTTCTACTTATCTCTGTAATCTGTACGTCGTATTCTTTACCAGTTTCGACTGGTTTTGGACCAAAGTTATCGTTTCTTCTGAATCCTCCGTAACTCATTCTTAATACCTTACGTCAAATCAGATCATGATCCATATATAAACTGTCAAAATCAGCGTGCTCAGCTAGGTTCCAATTTTAATTCCAGGTTCACATATTGACCGCAAGCATTCTATTGCCGAAAGTACTGCGAGAAGACTGGTTTTTGGATTATTCGGGCTTAAAACATTTCGCACTGTTATAGAGATCTCTCCAAATGCACCCACCGCCTCAATTTGATGTTGGTTTACGGTAATATGAGGATCTGCAATAATTTTGACTTTCGTTTCTTGAATGCCAATTCCTGCAAGGGCGAGTATTGCCGCAACATTGATGTTAGCTGGAAATTTGTTGACAGCGTCGGCTGCAGTCCCTTCATAAATCAGCTTCTTTTCTTTAATGGAATCTAATCTTGTATCACTTGTATTAAAGAAAGGAGCACCTGCAAGGGCTCTAGGATTTTTTGTTGTTGTTAGCTTCACTGACTCGAGCGTTCCTTTTACACTCCTTATCGCATCGATGCCGGCGATAGCACCCGAAGGAACGTAAATATGATTTCCGTTGGTAAATACCGCACTCAACAATTGAGATAACAAAATCTCGTCCGTAAGTGCCCCCACGCTCATTAATAATAGATCCTTTTTATATTCGACTATTTGTTTACTAAGGTTTTTAGCAGCGGCCTGAGAAGCAGCCTCTATAACTAAGTCCACATTTTTGAATTCGCGAGAAGAAGTCAGTTCTGAAAAGTTAGTAAATACGCCCACATCAGATTTGCTTAATCGCAATTTCAACTTCAGTGCTGCGTCTTGCATGGTGTCAAGTAGCGCTAACAATGTGGCACCTCTTACTTTGCCAGTGTCTATTGCTACCGCTAGTTCGCTTCCAATAGCTCCGCAACCTATAATGCACACGTTCACCAGTAAAACTTACCTTTTGACATAAAACGTGGCGTGGGTTACGTCACTTAAAGCACGTTTATTCTCTAACGTCTTCCGCCTCGCTCGGGCCTTTTCTGTCCAGGTGGTCGCCGTTTCTCAAAGCGCTTAATAAAGTTATTCTTATTACGCAACTTTGAGACAGGGCTTGTCCTAGCCCTCCCCTGAATTTTCGGAGTCTGGCCCCTCACCTTTCCCGCTTTAGTCAGAGATCCATGCGTTGGCATTACTAACGATTGTTGAAATTCAATCTAATATATACATATGGTCAAGATGACAAATACCTGGAAAGGAGACCAGAATGATATCGAAAGTCATGCTTAGGTGACTTCTGTATTATCTACAAATTACAAAGACACTTTGTATTGTGGCAAGTATTGCCCATGACTTGAAGCCGTCGGGCAATCGTCTCCTCGATTATACTCATTTAAATGTGTTCATCAGGTATCGTAAGATGACGATGTCTGAAATAGAGTACAAAGATAGGGTGCTATCCTTAAAAAAAGAAAAAAACGCAGTGATTCTAGCACATAACTATCAACTCCCCGAAGTACAAGACGTAGCTGATGTTATAGGCGATTCATTAGCACTCTCGCGAAGCGCCGCAATGTCAGATGCGAACACGATAGTATTCTGTGGCGTGCACTTCATGGCGGAGACAGCTGCTATTATATGCCCGGATAAGCAAGTTTTAATTCCTGACCCAGACGCAGGCTGTTCCCTCGCTTCCACTATTAATTCCCACGAATTGAAATCTTGGATAGCCGAGCATCCTGATGCTGTAGTGGTAAGTTACGTAAACACCACAGCTGAAGTAAAGGCCCTTTCAGATTACTGTTGTACATCTTCTAATGCGGTTAGAATAGTGAACAGTATACCCTCTAACAGAGAAATACTGTTTCTGCCAGATATGTTTCTCGGGTCATATGTAGCGAAAATGACTAAGAGAAAAAACATCTTTGTTTGGCCTGGTGAATGTCATGTGCACGCAGGCATAAAGGCTCAAGACATTAATGATATGTTCAAGAATTTCACCAATGCTGATTTCCTGGTCCATCCAGAGTGTGGTTGTACCTCAACAACGCTATATCATATATCGACAGGAGAATTGCAAAAATCTGCACACATACTTTCTACCGAAGGAATGATGAAACATGCACTCACGTCGGATGCAAAGCAGTTTGTAGTTGCAACCGAAACTGGGATACTCTACAGAATGGAGAAGGAGAATCCTCATAAACAATTCATACCTATCAAGAAAGACGCTATATGCAAGTATATGAAATTGATCAACCTGGAAAAAATTCAAAATTCGCTTCTCAATAGCGTGTATCAAGTCAAAGTTCCCCCTCGAACTGCTGCGAAAGCACGAGCTGCCATTGAGCGCATGTTAGCTATTTCCTGAATGAATGGGTAACTAGTAAGCTAAGACTGCCGGCAGTCCCTTGTTCTTAATCTCTAAGCTAAAATCAATTGCAGTGGACGAATGGGTTAAGTACCCAAGCGAAATAATATCGGGTTGCAACTTTGCGTAATCAGCTATGTTTTGCGGGCTTATCCCCCCCGAAATCTCAACTTTGATGCTTTTGCGACCTCCAATTTTTTTAATCTCAGCCATTGCAACCTTTGCTTGATCGAGAGAAAAATTATCGAGCATTATGATATTCGATCCTGCCTTAACCGCGTGGGCCATTTCCGCCAAATTTTTTACTTCACATTCCAACAATGAAGATCCATTCATTTTTTCTCTTGCTTGTCCAATAGCTTGTTCAATCGAGTAGGCTAATACCAGGTGGTTATCCTTTATCAAGACCATTTCATCTAGTTTATTCCTGTGTGTGATTCCACCTCCTAGTACTACAGCTTTTTTATCAAAAGATCTTAGTCCTGGAGCCGTCTTCCTCGTACAAGCAACTTTTATGGATCTATTAACCTTTCCAACTATATCTACAAGTTTACGAGTTTCAGTTGCTATACCGCTCATTCTCATTATCAGATTTAATGCAGTTCTTTCTGCTTTGAGTATAGCGAGCGCTCTGCCAGAAATATTCATTACTACACTCCCATTTTCTACAATAGATCCGTCTCGCACTAATGTCTGAACCCTGCAATTACAAATGTCAAAGAGGATTCCTGCTTCCTCTAGACCTGCAACTATTGCCGATTTGTCTGATTTGCAAATAATTTGCGCGCGAGCAAAGAGATCTGATGGTAGAACGCTTTCGCTGGTAACGTCCCCCGTGCCAACGTCCTGGTGTAGGAAAGTTACTAACGAATCCCTAAGCTCGAAATATGCCCGTAAATTCTTCATTCTTTTCCGACGTGATTAAGCCACCTTCAGAGCATATTTATGTGGCGATATGATATCAAGGGTGGCAGCTACCCTAGATTTTGCTGGATCAAAAATCAAAATAATGCCGGACCAATCTGGACTTAGATCGGTCGACTTACAAACTGGACAAACCTTTCCGATAGTAACAGCCTTGCACCTTTTACAAGCTACTTCCCTAGCCAATTATTTATTGCCTCCAACTACGCCTTTCTTTTCCTTCAGAGGCGCTGTCGCCGGTGGCTGCTTTGCTCTCAACAACTCCTGCTCAATCCATTCAGTAGCACCTAGGAAGGGTTGTCTACAGGTTATACCTATTTTTCCCATTGCGGCCCCCTTTCCAAGACTTATGGCTGTAACCCTTGCGCGTATCCGCGAACCGATTTTTAGACTCTTGGCAGTCTGATTGGCGACTATAACACCTTGTTTAACGTCGCTCCTCAGATAATCATCGGTGATTTGCGACAGGTGCAACAATGCATCTGTCGGCCCGATTCTCACAAATGCTCCAAAATCAGTAATTTCGACTACCTCGCCTTCCACTACCTCCTGCAACCTTGGATAGAACGTTAATGCCTTGAAGATAACCCTATGGTAGGTTGCACCGTCGCCTGCCACCAGTTTGCCAACCGAATTTGCATTTGCGTCAATAATCATTATGACATATCCAAGCTCAGGACTAATCATACTCTCATATTTTTCTTTTAAAATAGCGATAGATGTATCCTTCAATGAATTTTTTAATCTGCTAGGAGGAATTCTAACAACATCGCTCATATGCACGACTTCAAACATAATGGACGTACGCTTGTTTCCAAGCATCAATTTATGAACCTTTTGAATACGCTTTATAGATGTACAGCATGTGGCATATAGCAAGAATCTAAAAGTAGATAACAATCGAAATAAAATGCTCCTCATAACAACGTTTTATAGCCTGGATATAAACAAATACATCTCAGCATACGAAATGACGTGGATTAAAGTAGCTGCCAAAGAGGAAATTAATAATGGCAAGGGAAAAGAGTTGAACGTAAACGGAACTAGAATCGCATTATTCAACGCAAACGGAAAGTATTATGCGGTTGAGGCTCTTTGTAGACACCAAGACGGTTCTTTGGCGCCAGGAAGGATAGATGGTGAAATCGTTGAATGTCCTCTACATTCATGGCATTACAATATCAGAACAGGTCAACTACTTGATTATCTTGAAGGAGTTGAACTTACAACTTATGACGTGGACGCTAAGGGAAACGACATTTATGTAGATGTTTAGTATCTTAATGAAACCTGCACCATCTAAAAGAAAATCATATGTCTTACTGCAATGCAAGGAAGAATTGAGAAGTATCGGGGGGACATCCCAATGAAAGTATATAACACATTAACGAGGCAGCTTGAGCACCTGAACACGGGCGAAGCTGCCTCCACGAGAATTTATCTCTGTGGGGTGACAGTTTATGATAATTCACATATAGGTCATGCCCGGACAATTGTGGTATTCGATGTTCTACGCCGCTACCTGTGTTCCAAGAACCGCCCCGTAGAATTTATCCAGAATTTCACAGATGTTGACGACAAGATAATAAATCGTGCAATAGATGAAGGATCTACAGCGGAAGAAATCGCGTCTAGGTATATACAGAACTACTTCAAGGATTTCAATTCGCTAAACGTATTGCCAGCTGATCGATATCCAAGAGCCTCTGAGCACATACAGGAAATAATACGGCTTATCGATACACTTATGATGAAAGGCTATGCATACCTATCCCTCAATGGAGTTTATTTTCGTGTAAAATCGTTTTCAGGTTATGGTAAGTTGTCGAAAAAACCTATCGAAGAATTAGAGATTGGAGCTCGAATCGAAATTGATCATTCAAAGGAGGATCCGCTTGATTTTGCTTTATGGAAATTTTATTCTGATCCTCCAGTATGGGATAGTCCTTGGGGAAAGGGAAGACCAGGATGGCATATTGAGTGTTCTGCCATGGCTCTGAAATATTTCGAAACTCCTTTCGAGATCCATGGAGGTGGATACGATCTTGTCTTTCCTCATCACGAAAATGAGATTGCTCAATCGGAGTCATTCTCAGGAAAAAGGTTTGCGAAAATATGGATACATTCGGGAATGGTAACTGTCAATTCTGAAAAAATGTCAAAATCGCTCGGCAATATTGTAACAATCCAGGATGCTCTAAGCAGATGGGGACCTAACAGTATACGGATCTACTGCCTTTCGGTAAATTATTCAAAGCCTTTGGATTATTCAGAAAATTTGCTGAAGGAGTCCACGCATAAATGGCGTCAGATAGAGACTTGCGCATGTGAATTACGCTTTGCGATTGGTAATAATGGTCACTTAAAAGAAGTGGAAAAATTATCCGTTCAAACAATTAAGACTTTTGAATCTGCGATGGAAGATGATTTGAACACTTCGTTTGCTCTCACCGTGTTCCTTAGATTTGTAACCGAGTTAAATCGATACGCAGCAGAAGAAAAATTGACAGCGGATATGGCTAAAATCGCCCGCGTAGTGTTCAATAATATCATGGATGTGTTGGGTCTCAGGATTGTCGAAGCAAAGGATCCAGAGAAAAAGGAAATTGAAAATTTGATAACCATACGCAATCAAATGCGAGGGCAAAAAAAATTCTACGAATCGGATGCGATACGAAAGAAATTGGTTGATGATTATTCGGTCGAGCTAATCGATCATAAGAACAGAACCATTTGGAGCATGGTAGAATTGGCATCAACGCCTGATTGTGTTGGTTAAACTCGTATAATACAGCATATTTTCTAGCTTAACAATCTGCAATATTCCTCTTTCGCATTTTTCAAGTGAAATGAACGTTCAGTTCAAAATCATCTATCTTTTTTAGCACCTTTGCAGTAGCGTAATTCAAATGACGCGTTATGTGAAAATTAATTTGAAGAACAAAGTACAAAATCTCATTTCTTACAACCCTTCATAAATCCTATATCGAAGTCCCATTGAAATGCTGCCAGTTAATGGTATGCCAAAGTTCGTGGTTGCTAAGGCCGCTTGCCGGTTAGGTGGTATGAGAAACAACCAGCAGCCTTAAGTGTTTCTAATTACTTTAGATAGATGTATAAGTTCTAATAGGGGACTTTTATCAATTAAGTCTTCTAACACATCGGAAAGTTAATGAAGAAGCTCGGGCAAGCGTTCAAACCCCAGCCAATCCGCTATCTCAAATTTGGGAATTCGCATTTTATATGGGCCTCTGAATAAGTTCATAATGACTACTATGAAACCATTAGATTTTTTGATTACGTGTAACTTGTCGCAGATACAAAGACTAATGTCGAGTGATCGATATTAGTCTCTATTGTAGTAACTGCAGTAACTGCAGTAAATTAAGCCACCGCAGATGAGCAGATAACAACGAGTTGGCATATCGATTGCAGAATTTGAGAAACTTGAATTCATCTGACAGCTTGAATATAATTCGAGGTAGCTGTTTATGCCCAATCAAACGAACCTCTAGAAGTACCCGCGAATTGTCGCGCCAGGTTTTTTAAACTATGGGTCTATATGTGAAACTATATGAGAACTCTCTACTACTGTCAATATTGTAATCAGAAGTCCACAAGGCGGTGGAATTTGCAAACTCATATCAAGAGAAAGCATGGTGGAACAGGACGGCCAATTCCGAAGATGCCAAATGTGCCTATGCAATCATCTAGTGAACCGGTCAGCAATAACTGGCTCGGTGATTTTCCTAAGTCTAGATATCCAAACAACATTTCTTCAACCAGTAAAGATGATCCACTAGATTTGCAAAGATATATTATTGAAACTCTATGGAAAATCAAAGAGATAAATGAATTGCGCTCGTATTTCGCTCCAGGCGGCCTAAATGGAGGATTGCCTATGAATCTATGTTTCTCAGACTGGGGTACTGCTTTGGGGTTCAAGGGGTACGTGTGCAAGAAATGCCTCTCCTTCGAGTTTGTGCCAATATTTGATGATGTAAAAAGGACATCGCTAAAATCTCGCCATGCGTGCAATCCACAAAAACTCCATGAAGCGCAATTTGTCACGGATATTCCAGGAACAATACATAACCGACGACAGGAATTGACTTCTTGTCTTACATTTATCGTCAATGAAATAGCTAAACAGCAGCAACTAGTAGACCTTAACAAATTCCAGTCTGTCACACATCTATCTGATAACTATGAAGGATAGGTTAGGCATCCATGGCGTATAAAGGGGTGCGTCAGGCCGCCACTCGACTTTTTTCCACTTGAACGAAAACTTCCTAAATGTAGTTTCACATAACCTTCTGAAACTGGCTCTTCAAATATAGACCTTCCAGGATAACAAATATACAATATCATTAGCTTATTGATAACATGAGAATTGTAAATGGTAGTCCTGGGTTTGGCACCCAATTAACCGAGGATGAAATAAAAAACTTTCTGGTTGATAACAAACACAACATTCATCTTGGTACAATCGATGATAGTGGAGATCCAAACATTCATCCGACATGGTATTATTTTGATGCCATCAACAATAGGTTTTATGTTGAGACTTCTAAGATTTCAAAAAAAATAAAGAATCTGAAAGCAAACGGTATAATTTATTATTGTGTTGACGATCCCAACCCACCGTACAAAGGAGTTAGGGGCAAGGGAAAAATCAAGATCCACGAAGACGTAGATCATAATATACCAATTGCCGAAAAGATAATGGTCAGATACCTTGGAAGCCTCGCACATCCTATGGCAACGTCTCTTATGGGTAGCGTTAAAGATGGAGACTCAATCATTTTGGAAATTATGCCTAGTTACTATTCTAGTTGGGACTATAGCGTAAAGAGGAATCATTAGTAATAACTTTTTTAGATTCGGCAGAGTTGCGGTGCAGATTGCTGCTATACCGCTGAGCTTTGCTTTTTGTTGTAGTATGCCCTTACGATACTCTGACGACGAGGTTTTGGGGATGTCTACATTTACATTCATTGGTTCCAAGGCCATGTACTGAAAGCCTGTGATGACATCTGAGGTAGTCGCAAATTGGTTCTGCCGCTTCACCATACACATCAATTACGGTGGTTATTGTGGGACTTAGCTTCTGAAGTAACTGTTTCCGCGGTCTTTTATCTTCAGGTACAATTGATTGTGAATAATTTCTAAATGGCTGCACAAACGGTAGAGGTTTATTATATAGATCAATCCTCTCAATCTGTTCCATTTTCCAGTGACAGCTCCAACAGAAGCCGCATTTTATACACGTAAATTCTGTTCTGTTTGCACACGATTTGCATTCTCTATACCTGTATACTAGCGTATCTCTCAGGTATTCGTGCATTTTTATTTCTACTATATTATGTCGTCTTTTATGTATTAATGTTACTAATATCTAGTAATAGGAGTAGCATCTTAAATGAATTATACGAAATTTTCTATTATAACTATTTTCTGTACCCAAACCTTCACGTCGGAGTGATATCAGCATTTCTTGCTACAATCAATCCAATACCACTTTGTGAAAATGGTTGAACCCTTTCACAATCACCATTAATTATTCCTTGGTATTCCAAATATGCTACTGCAGCAATAAACGGACAACTATTACTCCCGACTTGATTGTGTACATTTCCAATCGTCCGATCTCGGTGGAGAAGAAGAATAGCAAAATGAATTCAGGATGAAAATCATGTGTACGTATGCAAGTTCTAGTACACTTTATTATTTCGTCAATATCTACATCTCTCGCGCTTGATCTTTATTGCTATTTTGTGAAATCTCTGGGTACAATATTGTTCTGTGACACATCTTTTTCTGTCTTCTTTACAACAACATCTTTTTAAGAATGATGAATACGATTTTCATTATATCACACGTGCCGCAAATTGAAATAGGATAATATATCCTTCAGGGATTTTGTTGCATCTATTGAATTCTCCTCGTCTTAATCGAAATTCCTTAATTTGTTGGCTTTTAATAGTTTTTTAGACCATTCAATACAACAGAACATACGGCTGCCTTAAGAAGTTGTTGGATTCGACTATTTCGTCTTTTTGGCCCTTTCCTTTTGATAATCTTTAGATGACGTGAGGCTTTCTTCCCTCTACGTCCAATTTTTCTCTCGCCTTTGAGACAAATACCTTGGCCTGTTCTTCCAATGTTCTTGGAAGTCTCGAGAAGTCTAATTGAAACCTGCTAGGTAAAGGATCTCTTATATCAGCTGCTTCTAGGCCATGCATGAAGCTCGACATGGGATTTTTTTCCTGTCACATAATATTCAAAGCGGTCCTAAATATAGGGATAAGATTGGAATGGGCCGAAAGGGAGTTGAACCCTCGACCTTTCGATTATCAGTCGAACGCTCCACCAAGCTGAGCTATCGGCCCCGTTGTCGCTTGAAATCTGTCAAAATAAGTGTTATTTAATCGTGTGGCTCACGAATGGTCAAGACCCTCTAACATCTTAGGGTGTTCTGAGCCATTCCAAATGCATAAGAATATCGTACTATATAGATCGCATGATAAATGGCTGAAGTAATCAGCAATATAGCCATAATGACGAAAACAAGCAGTATCGAAGCCGAGGAAGCAGCTGGAAGAATCACAGGAGTATTAACAGGTCGAAACATTAAAGTCTATGCAGTATATCCGTTGATAATCGAAGGTAGCCGACCGGTTAAGGCAGAAGATCTCAGAAAGCTTGATCTCGACATAGTCTTTGCAATAGGGGGAGATGGTACAACTTTGAGAGCATTTAGATATATTCCACGGGAGACGCCTTTACTTAGTGTTAATGTGGGTGGCAACAGAGGCATTTTGTCGGAAACAGGGATTGATTCATTGGATGAATCCATTAAAGCTATTCTTTTAGGCCACTATTTTCGTGAAAGCCGTATAAGAATACAAGGATTCGCCGGGAAGATCACGTTTCCAGCAGCTTTAAATGATATCGTACTAACAAGGATAAATCTCACGAGAACTCCTATGCTATCCATCAAGATGATGGGCGACGTGATGGAGCACAGAATGGACGGGATCATAATTTCTACTCCGACAGGCTCAACAGGACACTCGTTCTCAAGTGGTGGCCCAGTTCTATACGAGGGATTGGAATCATTGCTTCTTTCCCCGATCGCACCGCTGAATAAAATGCCACAACTAGTAATTCCAGCTGACGAGATCGAAATTAAGAGTACTAATGATACAAACTTAGTAGTAGACGGACAGGAAATATTTCGAATTGCAGCTGGCGACCCTCTGAAAATTTTTCGCTATCCCTATAACGCAAATTTCATCCGTATAAGGAAAAGGGGTATGAGACAGATTGTCAAGCTCGGATTCTAGCGAATTTGTTTTGGATGCAAGTGCATTTTATGCAGGTATACCGTTCCAGTCTTCAAAGAAATGCATTACTACCAACGCAGTTTATGATGAAGTTAGACATATAAGAAGATCTTACTCTCCACTAGAAGCGCTAATTGATGCAGGTAATTTAATAATAATCGAGCCTGAAAAGACATCATTGAATAAAGTGATCGCCTGCGCAAAAAAGACAGGTGATTACAGGAAACTATCACAGGCAGATATTTCAATAATTGCTCTCGCGCTTCAACTTACAAAAACTCTAATTTCAGACGACTTTGCTGTAGGGAATGTTGCAACTTTCTTGAAAATCCCGGTCAAAACACTTGCTTTCAAAGGCATAAGTGAGTTGAGAGCATGGGTATCGTTTTGTAAGTCATGCGCTAGGGTGTATAATTCCAACATTAGCTTTTGCGAAATATGTGGATCTCGACTTAGACGAAGCTTCAGGGTGGTAACTGACACGGTCTGAAGGGAAACTTTTCGGGCTTGTTGAAATTGCTCTCAGAATCTGATCCATCGGTGTATCAGTTGATTCATTTTGAAAGCTTAATGTGGATACTACTCTCGGCGCCATTATTTTTGAAGTTTCGTATTATCTTTGGGTCATTGCCAATATGCTTAAGATATGATACAAGAAGCAGCACCCATCGAGATACAAATTCGCTACCAACATTCGATCTGATACTCAATATATTATTAATTTTGTCATGGATTAAATTGCCTGAACAACTTATGTGCAACGCACAGTCAATAATGTTCAACATTTCATCGATGTGCGTATCAAATATTTCTATTCCAAATTTCTGCGCAGACTTGATCAAAGCTGAGGTAGGATCATCCCAATTTTTAGAAATCTGTTCCAAGATATTTGCATTCTCGAGGATCTTGATTAACTTGTTTGCTTTACATACAACACTTGGGTGTATATTTACAATTTGCCTTACCTCGAACGCGTTGTTCCATTCTGTCTCGAAACTTCTCAGTTGTGACAAACCGAATATGTCGATAGATACAAAAAGAGCGGCTTTTCCGTTACTGCTATCCACTGCCACCATATTACTAGAGTCAATAATTATCACGTTAGAAGTCACGTTTCCAATTTTCATATCGATGTCTTCAGGAAGTGAGGCTAAGTTCTCATTCCCAAGACATTGAGTCGCTAATAACAGCCTAATTTTGACCCCAGCAGTGATAGCCTTGATCATGGCTAATCTACATCCTGATATCAGCTGTATTCCCCAACCATCCAAAGCAGCATAAACAGAGGACTTCGAATTCGCTATTAGACTCATGATTTTTTCTAATGTAGAATTGGGATCTAGGATGTAATATCTCCTTTCCTCAGAAGCCTTAGGTTTTTGGTCTTCCGTGATCCTCTGAAGCCTATCCACTATCTTTTTCATACTTTTTGACCTGCGTTCGTAGAGCTTCACTATCTCACTAAACGCCTCCTCAGGAGGAATCGCACTACAAATTAGAGGCTTCGACTGAGAAACGATTGATAATCTTTTTTTTTCCAATTTCTTCAGAGTTGAATACACCTTTGTACGAGGTAGATTTGCATAGTATGATATTTCGCTCGCTGCAAGGGAACCTTTACGAATCATTGTGAGATAGGCTCCTGCTTCATACCTTGAAAGGCCTAATTCTTCTAAGCTGCCAACTAGATCGCTAGTGTTATGTCCTCTATGCATAAAAACTATTCAGAAATTTGTGACTTCGACTAAAGGTAAAGATAATAGTTAAATTCATTGAATCAAAGTTAAAAAAAATACTGAGCTGTTACCTTCTGCGATAGTAACCGTAGTTACGACTTCATTCACTACATAGGTGGTATTAAGGATAGTAGTCGGTTTGGAAGATACACGAATGCAATATAAGTCCAGATGGGTAAAATCAGAATTTAAAACAGGAGACAATGGTAAGGACTATTCAAATAATGTGTCATTACAACCAAGAATTGACGCAATTCGAAGCCATATCACCGAGCAGATTATTGAGCTTGAACGAATAATGTGTCAATCAATATCAAATGAGGATGACATCACTAGAAATACACCGTTCAAAAATGATACTGTTTATTGTCCAGACATCTCTCAACACGTGTCAAAACCAAAGCTGAACCAAATCGCGCATCTGTCAAAAACATTGCTCGAGAGGTTGGCAAACCAATTGAGTAACGTCTCTGATCTTGGTGATCTGGTAATCATTTTAACCCCTGCGGTTGCAGTACTTAAGAATATTCGGTCTTTACTGATTCCGTGCATACCTGATTCCAGTCAAGAACTAAGATTTATTTGTGAACTATTGGAAGTTGTCCTAGTGGATGCTGCGCAATTGGGTGGATACACAATAAACTTTCAAACAGCAAATGAAAGTGCCTTGCAATTGATAACTGAGGCATCCCTAAATAAAAGAGGACTAGTTCCTCCAAAATAGTACACTATCTACGATATCATTCGAGCGATAAATTCTTGTCAAAGTTTTAACAGTAATTTTTTGATAGGTTCGCCAGATGGAACTGAAGGGACTATGATTTAGGAATAATATTCATCCCTATAATAGATATCGGTAATGTTTTAGCATCCCGTCAAGGCTAATAGCTTGTTCAAAATTTGCCCTACCTATAGAAACAAAGAGTGCTGCCCCAGATTTTTCGCTAATGGGTGAACTAGCGATTCTTTTTCATATGGAATACTGTAGATAAGTGGTAAAGTTCTGGAATGGGTCTTGCCAGGAACGTGGTTGAGTCCCACTTCATGACAATTTAAAGACTACATCTTTCATGTGGTCTAGCATGTCGGCATCTATCACGTCGGACATGACAGTACTTCAAAATGACCGTGTGATCCTCTTCAGCCAGATATCCTCGAGATTGTGAGGAGAGTTTTCACGCCTATCATACAAAGAGGTTTACGTTTAATGATTTGACACGTATCATACAAGGAGGGGTAGTACGTTTTCTATGATTTGGTTCTTCTATATTGTACAACCATCTGAAAAAATTCTAAACTATAATGGTAAACCTCTGAGACCTTTGTCTACCAGTATAGGTTCCAAGGCTTTGGT
>JBAVTY010000844.1:0-1764 GCA_049696495.1 Candidatus Nitrosopolaris sp. | reverse complement strand
ATATGATTCTTTGATAGATATCGGAAATTCTTATTGCTATCGTACATGCCATCTGCTAATACTCTTTTGACTTTATTATTTTCAGACAGATAAGCATTATCTATCAATTTCTTCAACACTTTGCCATCAACTTACTTCCTCACTAGTAACTTCCATTGTTACAATTTTCTTCTTTCTAATGGCGGCCTTAAAAGGAAGGGCCTGCTCGGCCGTTAAAGCTATATATCTATAACCAAGTGGGATGCTTGTTGATAGAAGTGACAATACTTGCGTGGTTGATTCCAATGAGTCCGTCTCCTCTTATCAACATAATATTTCAGAAATGTGTTTGTACATCCCGGTTTCTGACATCTTACAGTTGGATTTTCTTGTTGGAAATGAGTCCAAGAATGTTCAATACAACAATATTTTCTCGGTAGGCTCCAGTCAGTAGACCCCCTTTTATCAACATAATATTTCAAGAATGTCTTTTCACAACCTGGCCTTTGGCAACACATTGTTGGATTTTCTCGGGTGATTAGGCGGCCTTTAACACCTGATGTTTTTCGCCTCTTGGCTTCCTGTGATATCAACATTTTATAATGGATAAAACTTAACGCTAGCCTAATATAATTTCGTGTAACTACAAACATGTTTTATATCTGTCGTTCTTAATCGATATCTAGTTGAAACTGGGGTAGCCGATTGATGCAGCTATATAGTTGCCTCATATAGTTATTTTTAGAAAATTTTAGTCTGCAAGAATAGGGACCAATATGTATGCTCATAGCTGCTGATGGCAAAACGATTGGAATGGCGGCAGGAGATGACGACGTTACTTGTCCTAACAATGGATACAACGATTCACAATGTGATCATTTATATTCAATTAATAGATTATTCCTTTTCCTATATTTGTCTCGGCATTCAACATTCAAAGTACTCTCTCAGATTTTAGGAGATAAAATTCTTAGTCCGTTTACAACTAGATGAATTTAGCTCTTTGCTGTAATATTCTGTCTAGATGTTCTGTCTACAATCATTGATTTAAATGACTAGGAATTTGAAGATCCAAAGCGCATTAATCGTTTCGAATATATCGATTTATGTCAAATGTGACACATTCTGTCACTGTCACTATGAGTCTTGCAGATCAATGAAAGTCTTGACAGTTGGTTCTGCGGGAGCCTGTTAAATCTTCGAAAAATAGATATTAACAAGCTCCTTCTATAAACAACATTCCTGATATGGCTGCAACCGCAAACAAATCCACAGACGATGAGAACAATAAAAAACAAATCGCTATAGAATTTCCATTTCAATCAAACTTTGTTGAAGTCCATGATTCAAAAATTCATTACATAGATGAAGGTAAAGGCGAACCTATGCTTTTTCTTCATGGAAATCCAACATCCTCATACTTATGGAGAAATATAATTCCACAGCTAACGGACAAGGCTAGGTGCATAGCTCCAGACCTGATCGGAATGGGCAAGTCTGACAAGCCTGATATAGAGTATAGATTCTTTGATCACGCAAGGTATGTCGAAGGATTCATTGACAAAATGAAGCTAAAAGATATAACTCTTGTTTTGCATGATTGGGGTTCTGGCCTAGGGTTTCATTATGCGATGAGAAATGAGGATAAAATAAGAGGAATTGCTTTTATGGAAGCCATTCTAGTACCTTTTAAAAGTTGGGATATGTTTCCCGCAGAAGTTCGAAAAATTTTCCAAAGCTTTAGAACTCCTGATGTTGGATGGGATATGATTGTAAATCAGAACT
>JBAVTY010000843.1:0-7264 GCA_049696495.1 Candidatus Nitrosopolaris sp. | reverse complement strand
GTATGCACAGAAGAGGATCACGATAGAAAACTCTTACAAGGATGCAAAGCAGCTAGGGTTTGGAGAGTACAGGTTCAGAAAGAGCGAAGCGGCGCTTATACACGCGCACCTAGTCTTTCTGGCCTATCTTCTCCTTCAAATTCTCAGATACAGACTGCTTTCGTACAGGATAACAAAGGCAGTGCCTTCAATGGAATTTGTCATGTCATGGGTCAGAAAGAAAACCAGACAGGGATTCATCCATTACTTATGGAACAAATTAAAACAAGGAATATCAATACGTTCGCTCATTATGACTGTTAGTAAGATAGACACAGTTTACGCATGAAAACGCAAATACTCGATTACGATAATTTTGAAAGAGAAATGTAATCCGCATTCTTGCAAATGTGTTCGTACCATTGCTTCCATTATGTTCATTTACATTTCTGTGAATGTGTTCAAAGATTAAAACTCTGAGATATGATTGTTTTTTCAATGCAAGAGCGCAGGGGAAGAGGGAAGCAACAGAACAGTCAACGTAATAAAATCGTTCTCTGCTTTTACAATGACAATTAATCATTAGTTAATCAGCTAGGAGTATTCAAATTAATCAAAACCATAATGTAGATTTAGGATCCTCCTTAAGTTGCCGAAAAGAACAAACCACGGGTAAGTATAGATATACTCTTACTGAATAGGATATAACATTAATTCCCTGTAGTAGCCCTTTGGTATTGCAGTACCAGTGCACTATACCCATCCGCTCCAACTGTCCGGTTATTGCTAAATCCCTTTAGAAATGTAGTTTAAGCCAGTTTTGCAACTACCTGATTCGACATTAAAGCAAATACAGCCATCATCTTTGACCCTAGCATGGTAAAATGAAATTGGATAATTTTCTATATCAGATCCCTCACTATTTGGTACTAAAGCATTATATGGTCCATAGATCATAGATTCAGGATCTAAGGGATTGTCAGATAAACCGAACATAAGCTGTGATATTTCTACATGATATCTTATGGGATATGGGAAATTATCAATCCTATTCCACCACTCTATTCCAGTAAAATGATTTTGTACTTCAAATATAAATCCGCTATCAAGCAATAGATCAAACCTTTCTATTTGCTTTGTATTTTGATCCTCTAGAATATAAATAATAGATTTTTTTTGAGAATTCATAATAATTTGACGAAGATACGAGTGTCCAATAATGGGTAGGACTTGTTTGAATCTATATCTATTTATGCCACCAAATATAGCCTCAAAGTAATTTTGATTATCAAATTGACATATAAGATTTAGTTCAGCAGGTATATTCTCTCTGCTGAATATTTCAAGCAAATAAAGCATCCATGATTTATCGGGTATTTGATTTCCCATATCTTCAACTACTGTTATAATATCAGATACGGCGATAACTCCTCTTGGAAATCGAGGTCTGCGATTATCATCAAGATTACAGCAAAACGAACCTACCCAGAAATGCAATATAGTAATAATATAGTCTAGTATATGTTTATAACATAGCTATAACGATTTTGGTTATTTTGTGCTCATGAATCCCTTCATTAAGGAAAGTATCCATATGTACGAACTTCTGGCGTAGAGAAGTCGGACCAACAGTCGATAAGTTGGAAGAGGTTAACGAAAAGATCCAACGTTATTTTATGAAAACAAATGCAGTTGCGACTCTTTCAAACGAATTAACCTGCGACATGTGGTAACTATCAGAGTGAAATCCTTAATATGATGAGCGCGTATCCGTTTATGGCAGATCTGTCTTAGATACAAACCACGGAGGAGGCTCATCATGCTGGCGAGAATACGCATATTCAATATCATTATCTCAAGTATCATACAACAGGAAGGCTAATTCGATCTAAGTTGGAAGAAATCATGTATTAGACTCAACCCGTAAACCATTTACATCATACCTCGTAACCCAGTCCTAGACGTGCCAAGAAAGAAAGATGCCACCTATTTTTCAGTATTTTTAATCGATCTATGAAGACATTTTTGCCACACGTTATGAATGTGGTGTAGGTACAGACGGGTGCTGTCTTGGAGGACCAGGGATTGGAGAAGGAGGGGCTAATCGTACAATGAGAAATGGAAGTAGAGACGGTCTAGCAGCTAGCGTTGCCTTCAGGTCGATAGTATGTCCGTTTCTATATATCGTTAATGTAATAGTGTCACCAGCGGACTTGTGTTGATCAATATAGGAGATGAAATCATCTATCCTTGTAATATTATGTCCATCAACACCTATTATTATATCGCCTGGGTGTTTCTTTGCATATTGGTCAACAGTACTCCCATGTACTCCAGCCTTATCTGCAGGTCCGTTCTTTGTAATTGTATCTACATATACACCCTTAAAATTCGTTGCTGAACCTGTAAGGTTCTCAGCTAAATCCGATGTTAAAGTAGCGCCACTAAGTCCCAGATAAGGATGTACAAATTGCCCTTTTTCGATCAATGAAGGAGCTATCTTTTTTATTGTATTAGACGGAATTGCAAATCCTATTCCAGAAAATGTATCTGTACCAGAAAGTATCGCAGTATTCATTCCAATAACCTCTCCTTGCATATTAAGCAATGGTCCACCTGAATTGCCAGGATTTATTGGGGCATCGGTTTGGATTGCGTTTGGTATAGAAAATCCAGACCCTGGAAGTAATCGTCCAACGCCACTTACAATACCCGTCGTCATAGTATCACTAAGTCCAAATGGATTACCGATAGCAATTACCTGATCTCCAACTTCTAGATTCGAGGAATTTCCAATCACAAGTGGTTTAAGAGAAGATAATAGCTGTCGTTGTTGAGTAGTATTCTGTAAAATTTGCAGAACTGCTATGTCCCCATAAATATCGGTTCCTATTACCTTCGCAGTATATCTATTTCCATCAACAAATGTTACATCTACTATCTTTGCATCACCCACTACATGACCGTTAGTGATTATATGGCCTTGGTTATCGTATACAAAACCAGAACCTAACGCTGTGGTATTCGGTGTTTGAGGATTGAGAGCGTTAGGTGCCGCTGTTGGTAATTTGCTTGTTATTTGTACAACGGAGTTTTCTACTTGCTTAAAGATGGTCCTGAGGTTAGTCGATTGGGTAGTGCTAGCTGTTGGTAGTAAAGCCGTATTCTTGAATGAACCTTCATTTGTGTCAGAATACGATTGTTGAATGATAGTTGCTGACTGTTCTAGATTATTTCGAGTTAATTTTTCTCCATTATTTTGCCCATATGTTAAAGCAGAAGCTAAAGCCTTGTTATTGTCAAAAACTATACCTTGCGTCGTCATCGAAATTACAAGCGAAAGTACGCCCACAAACATCACTAATTTAGTTCTATTGCCCATTACTAGACAGAAAGTGAAAAAAGAGATTTATGTGTTGCCAAAAATGTCGTAATAAATTAGATTCTTGTGCATATCAAATGCTTTAATATTCGAAGACAAGTTGGATTTACTGACAAGAAGAATAAACTACATTTTGCATCTAAGTTAACTAGATAATCTGTATAAATATTTGGATATGGAGGTAAAAGAAGATGATAGAATTAGAAACAAGCCAATTTGATAAATTTCTAGATAACGCGCTAATTCTTTACTGCCTACCTACTTCTGTCCCTAGCTCTGAGAGTGTAACGGCAATAACCAGGTTAATGTCGCATCTAGAATATGTAGCATATATTACCACGACTTGTATAGCTTTGAAAATCTGACATGCAACATTACAGATAATATCTTAATAGTCTAATAATTGGAGGGCAGCAGTCTCAAAAAAGATGATGACTAGCTTATATCTATAGCACAATTAAAACTAGAAGGAAAAAAGATCGATAATATTTATCCAAGCTACTAGAAGATGCAACGATTATGATATGAAAGTAGCAGCATATGGCGTCTTGCATAAGCCCCGTGCTTAGTTCTGGAAAATCTTGTTTCTAATAGCTTTCTTCGCTATTAAAAACGGCATTTTAACTAGCCGTAGATTCCATATTTAGACGACCAAAATGTCCCGCCAAATTTTTTCCATTTCTTGTAATCCAATAGTATGTGTTTATGATCAAAGCCCAAGTTCTTATCTCCAACCGTGTCTATACTTATCCATTCTATTTCGACAGCATCATCTTTTGCTACTGCTTTGATTTCATTACTGCTGTTATGAAAGCACCTTCCTATAAATACGGTTGACATATTATGGCCTCTAGGATCTCTCTTAGGATCTGAATAAACACCCAAGATATCAATAAGATCTACATCGAGGGACGTTTCTTCCTGAGCTTCCCGTTTTGCAGCATCTTCCACTTTTTCTCCTTCGTTAACGAATCCACCTGGAAGTGCCAGATGATCTTTAAAGGGCTCATTCTTTCTTTTAATTAATAAAATCCGAGAATCCTCTTCTATAATAATATCTACCGTAGGTGTTGGATTTTTGTGATGTTCTTTCATAAGTTTCAGTTCATCAGATTAAATTAAATAAGTTTTAATCTATCGTGTTTGGAATCTACCTATTTATACAGCGATCTGTTTGTACTCGCGATATAAACTTGAAAAACAACGAAAGGGGGCAAAAGGGATCGCGATTAAATGGATTAAATGCAACATCGAGGATTAACACTCCTGATTTGATTCTAATCCGAGTTTAAATCAAGTGCGATAGCATTCTGCATATATCTCCAATTACCCTGTACATCATTGTTTATATAATAATTGAAATATTACCGGATCAACTATGAATGCTGATAACACAGTTCCAGAATTAACACCAGGGTCTGAAATTTCACGAGACCAGACCTCCTCCGATATTCCTAAGATCCAGTATAATGGAATATTAGTTCCTCATGACGGGACAGAAAAGTCTGATAAAGCTTTAGGTCATGCTATTTATCTGTCAAAGTTATCAGGTGCTGAAATAATTATCTTGAATGTAATTGAACACGTTAAGGACACTGATTCTAGCGCACTCATAGCAACTTCAAAAGGGCAGCCAGAAAGCTCCGATAGTGCAAACGCTAAATTGGAAGTTACGATTTATGGTGGAGTAAAAAAGATGGTGGAAGAAAAAATAAGCTTATGCAAACAAGCCGGAGTAGATATCTTATAAAATACAAACAGGGAAGCCCCCTGTGGACGAAATAATCAACGTAGCTCAAGTAATGAATGTTGATTTAATAATCATGGCAAGTAGTAAAATTACTTCTTCAATAAAAGTTCATGGAAGTACAACTAGGAGGGTAATAAATAGTTCTAACAAACCCGTGCTTGTCATTCATGAACAAAAATAGCTGAGTTCAACGATTGTTTTTAAGACATCTGAGCATGACCGTATTCGGATGATACATTCCAGACAATATTATCGGCATTAGTTATCATCTAACCTTCTTTTTTCGTTTTCTAGATATTTCTTCAATCTGCTCAATTTATAGTCTTCTGTATCCTCAAATTCTACGAGTTCCGCTCATCTTAACCTTTATAGACACTTCATGATCTCTTATTTTTGATTCGTCTATGTACATCTTTACCTTTAAATTCTCTAGACTGATTTTCTGCTTCATATAATCATTTTTCATTAAACTAGAAGGAGAAAATGTTATATCTCTTACGAAGCATATCAGTGGTTGTAGTATTGACAACTTACTGTACCAAATGTGGTAAAAAAATAACAAAGTGGTTCGAGACTTGGTATGCTCAAGGGAATTGTAGTTGTCTATCTGTAGAAAACAGAACGATAGGGACGCGAGATGAAGTATACTAATCATTTGCTGTTTCAGAACAGAAAGTTCATAACAATATGCACATCATTATAAGGGGTTTTGCATTATTAACCAAGGAGGAATGAGCATAAAAGAGGAGATCGTCGAATCAACGGAGATATTGTGTGGTAACGATTATGCAAGTATTCCAAAAATCCCAGGAGAAATTAATAGAACCTTAATATGCCGTGAATTAAGTTTCAGTTTAGGAGCTTAATTCATTTTCCTTTCCTGCAGTATAAGAGATGGAGGCTTCTATTAATTAATATAATTTTTAATACTATACTACAGTATTACTAACAAATTACGAAAGTTTCTCTTCTGACATATGATATGGCAAATAGATAACATTGGATTCAGGGATAGCGCATATATAGAACAGTTTCACATTCAATCGCTATGGCTGCGAAAAGATGGCTGGATCAACAGGTAGAAATCGATTCAATTAGAAACCAAACAGTCGGAGTGATCGGTTACGGTATTCAGGGTCGGGCCCAAGCGGGCAATATGAAAGATTCCGGCATCGACGTGATTGTTGGTCTGAGAAAAGATGGCAAGAGTTGGAAATTAGCACAGCAGGACGGTCACAATGTGATGGGTTTGTCAGAAGCGGCGGCCAGCGCCGATATAGTCCACATTCTGATTCCAGACATGGAACAAGCAGACACATACCTAAAACATATCGCACCATATATGACTGAAGGAAAGGCTCTTAGCTTTTCTCATGGAGCGGCAATTCATTGGAAATGGATAGTCGCGCCGAAAAATGTGGATGTGATAATGGTTGCTCCTAAAGGTCCAGGCCAACTAGTGCGAGAATTATATCAACAAGGTTTTGGCACTCCATCTTTGGTTGCCGTATACCAGGATCACACAAAAAAGGCTTGGGATAGGGTTTTGGCAATTGCAAAAGGTATTGGTAGCACAAGACCAGGTGTAATTCAAACTTCCTTTAAAGAGGAGGTCGAGACCGACTGGTTTGGTGAACAAGTAGATCTTTGCGGTGGCGCGCACTCTTTGGTAAAGAATGCCTTTGAAACGCTAGTAGAGGCAGGATATCAACCTGAGGTTGCGTACTTTGAATGTCTTCACGAACTAAAATTGATAGTAGATCTTATTCAAAAATATGGTATCACTGGCATGTATAACCGTGTAAGTGAAACCGCCAGATATGGTGGACTGACCAGAGGACCAACTGTGGTTCATGAGGAATCAAGAAAAAGAATGAAGGTGATCTTAAAAGAAATCCAATCAGGCCAATTTGCAGAAGAGTGGGTCAGCGTTTACAAGAATGAGGGAAAAAATTCGTTTGATCGATACATGAAAGAACTTGAAAATCACCAGGTAGAAAAGGTTGGAAAAGATATGCGCAAGATGATGTGGCCTGATTCGGCGGAGATTTAGCACATGCTGTTGCAAACGACTTCCATGTTGCATAAATAATAGCACTACCTATTTTTCATAGTTGTGCAGATTATATATTATAGAATGAGCTATTTAATGC
>JBAVTY010000842.1:0-5723 GCA_049696495.1 Candidatus Nitrosopolaris sp. | reverse complement strand
TTTTGCTCTTTCTGTATAGTATTGTGAAGCATGAGTTGCTTTGAACCCAGAAGAGTCTATTCCAACGAATAGTTGTCCTATTTTTGTAAGAATTATAAATGATGAAATTATCTTTCCTAGTATGGTTCCACTGATTCTTTCCGTGAATTTTTGAAGAGTAGTGAAATGTGGTATATGTGATAACTGCAGAAATGTTCTAAGGTAATATGCTTCAATTAGCCATTCGGAAAACATCCGATAACTCTTGCCTTCGTATTGGCGTATCACCAATAACACCATATGCTGCCAGACAATTTCACTTTGTATTTTAAGTTGTGGGGCTTCGTTCCGAGCCTATAATGATAGCATGGGCATCATAACCATTTTATGAATATCTCGCAAATTTGACAACATTTTTGCCCAGTCGAAGTCTACTCAGATATCATAAAGTGGTCAAAGTATCATTGCCACTTGACATGCTTACATCCTCCATTCGGTACGAAAGATGGGATTCGTAATATTCTCGTGTTTCCTTCTCACAATATCACCATCTCTTTCAAAGCCTAATACTGATTGTCTCTTCGTTAGCATCATAGTTGAAAATAAGTGCCTGCCTTCCCCACTCAACGATCCAGTTGAACTCATCCGATATATCGACATCGCCATCGGGACTCTGCGTTGCCAAATTTTCATTAGAAACAAATTCCAAAACCTCATCTTTACTGATATAACCCTTATCGCTTCGCTTCACGAGATCGATTAATTTTTTGAATGTATCTAAATTAATAACTACATCCCGTAACATTTTTTTTCTAACTTTTGGGCTAGCCACTATGAACAAATGACCTTTTTCAGTTATAGACACATCACCTGTGGATACCTGAATTAGGCCTAACATCTCTCCTGATTCAAGTATTGGCAGGAGATCATCCAACTCCAATCCTTGTTTAGAAGCAATTCCTGCTACGTCTGATTTTCCCCCGAGATCATCTAAGACTTCTACGAATCCAAGAAGAACGGTATAATGAGCCTTTGGTATATCCAAGTTATTTTATATACTACAATAATCTTAGCGTGGCTGTGATTTAAATTTATATTTTAAGAACTCGAACTTTGCCCGTCTGAAGGTATTTGCGAAGTTTTGGCTCTTGCCGTTATGCAATAAGTGTTGTAATTTGATCAGTATAGTCATATATTGAAGTTTCCCGTTTCTCGCGTGGTCTTGGTATGTCAATTTGGACTTCCTTCACCACACATGCGGGCCTATGACTCAAAACTACTACTCTATCTGAGAGATAGACCGCCTCCTCGACGTTATGAGTTACCATTATAACAACATCTGGTGTAGTGAGACGGTTGCTCCAAACTTTCAGAATTTCCTCTCTTAGGGCTTCGGCAGTTAAAGGATCTAGAGAAGAGAATGGTTCGTCCATGAGAAGAACCTCAGGGTCTAGTACGAGTGCCCTTGCAATACCCACTCTTTGCTTCATTCCACCAGATAATTCACGCGGGTAGGCATTCTCAAAGCCTTCTAGACCCACTTCTTGGATGATATTGTAACTCTTTTCCCTTCTCTCATCCTTCGGTATGTGATTAGATTCTAAACCAAATTCTACATTTTCAACTACCGTAAGCCAAGGAAAAAGTCCAAATGATTGGAATATCATTGCCATATGAGGATCTACCTTTCCTTTGAGGAGTTCGCCTTTCAGTAACACTTCTCCTGTGGTGCATGTTTCCAATCCCATTATTATCCTTAACAATGTAGATTTACCACCACCAGAGGGCCCAACTATAGAAATGTACTCATGATGATTTATTGACAAGTTGATATTATTCAGAACTATGGTTTTCTTACCACGATCATCAACGTAGTCTTTAGTAATATTTTTGAGCTCGAGCAGAGGCGTAGGTCGACTTTCAAAAGGTTTTGATATGATCTCGTTCTTCATAAAAGATGGAGTATTGTGTAAGACATCATCGTCCTCTCTTTTGTCGGAAAAATTATTGTTCTTGCCAGGATGATTTTCGTCATGAGTGTCCTTTACGTGGGCATATTTGTTTGTTTTCATGCAGGTGATACATTTGATCGGATATTACATTGATATATATAGAAAACCATTTTCTCGAGAATTAATAATTTTTGACTGAATTCACAATTGCTGAGATATCTTATGCGAGTTAGCTGCTCATGCTATATTTTCTAACGACTTTTCTATACAGCGGTCTCCACACTAATCGATTAACTGCGACAACTACCGCCGCCATGACTCCAACAATCAAGAATAGCAGCACTGTGTTTCCTAAACTGTATGCGGCTTTGTCTAGAAGAGATCCTAAACCAAGTACAGAATATGTTTTGTTTCCAAATATAAGGAATTCTGCCACTATCAGAGAGTTCCATCCTCCTCCCCAGCCTGTAATGCTACCAGTAATAAATGAGGGGTAAATCGATGGAAATAAGACCCGTCTAATGTACTGACCCTTGTCAGCCCTGAATGCTCTTGCTGCTTCTTCTATATCTCCGGATATCGACCGTATGCCGCCAATCAGGTTGAATAGAATGTACCATTGCATTCCTGTTAGTATGAGTAGGATCGAAGGGAATTCAAGTCCGCCTGGTATATACGGAATAAGAATAGCCACAAAGGGAAAGAATCCAGTAGCAGGTATCGCTGCGAAGGTCTGAAACAGAGGCATTATCCTTTCAAAATTGGGATTGTGAGCAATCTTTATGGCTACAGGTATAGTCCAAGCCAATGTTATAAGATATGCTGAGGCCAACCTAAGGTATGACAATAATAGCGCTAGTGGAATTTGAGTGACAATTTTCGCACTACGTGGATCTTTATAAAGTGAGAAGTACATGTTGGAAAGAGCCGACAATGACCTGTAGATTAATCCACCTTCTAGAACAATAACCAAAATCGCGGACATCGTTAGAACAGATAGTGTCACGCATACAAATAATCTGAGATTTCTCTTATTGTCGAACCAATGATGGAGGGTAGGAAATATTCGATGTTCAAATGCAGATACTAATTTTCCTAATGTTCGTATTAAAAGGTTTGATCTAATATGTATCAGCGGCCTTGGATTTATGATACGTAAGTGAACGGAATGGAATGCAACTCTTCTTAAGAGTCGGGCAATGTTGCTGTTGCTATCATGTTGAGGAGAGGAAGAGGAAGTAGAATAGTCATATCTGAAACGATTAGAATATGACTCTAGCGGTCTCCAAAAGAAGAAGTCTGTTAACATAATAATTAAGATCAATACCGCAATTGCTATGAAAGCCTGTACGTATTGCCCAGAAGCAACAGACTTACTAAGTAGACTACCTAAGCCAGGAAGCGTAAAGGTATTCGAACCTAAAGATATGATCTCCGCTGCTGTAAGGAAATACCATCCGGAAGCCCAAGACAGAATGCTATTGTAAATCAATTTGGGTATACTCGCAGGCAGATAAAGTCGTCTGAATCGCAGTAATGGATTTGCTCTAAATGCGCTGCTTGTTTCCATCAATTCTGGCGGGATTGACAGTACTGATTCATAGACTGCAAATATCATATTCCACACCATACTGGTAAAAATTAGGAAGAGTGCTGCTAATTCCACTCCTATTGGACTTCCACTAAATAAAGTGATAAAAAATGCGATAGCAGCAGGAAAGAAACCAAGTATTGGAACTGACTGTAAAATATCCACTATAGGGATAATAATTCTAGATGCTAAGGGCTTACGCGCTGCGGTAATTCCTACAATAATAGCTACGATGAACGACAGTGCTAGTGCTAAGAACATCCTATAGATAGACGACATAGAATCGAACATCAAGTCTGTAAAACTTATCGATCCTATATTCCGAATCAAAGTAGTATTTGAGGTTGTACCTCTACTTATGAAGATGGTTAAAGTTATGACAAGAACAGCTACACTTACAATTGCAATGAAACTAGCTTTTTTCTTGTCCATCTTTTTGCTACTCACCTGCTGCGACACTTCTACTACCTTTTATATGATGAAAAATGTTTGATTCGCAAATAATAAACAAAAAAAGAGGCTCCCGACAATTAATTGAAAAGTAACAGACACATATATTTTATCTGTAAGAAATACTGAATATCTCCAACAATTGATTCACAATAGTATCAGGAGAAAGTGACAAGCAACTAAGATCACGGGCGCTCGATTCGGTTTGGCGGTGACCGATTTGGGAACGTTCCTGGGGTAATCGGGATCGGCTTTGTTCTCCAGAGATACGTGCTAAAATATATTAAGTGTATTTTTAATATATATATGTCCTTTTTTCTATTTCCGCATGATCTGTCATAGTTGATATGACCTCTACCGAATCTATAATGATTATGTTTTTTAAGATCTCAGCTATTAGACTCTCTAAGTGTAATCAGGCGTTTGACAAAAGGTTTAAGAGGTCTGGCTATGTAGGTTGACATATATGTCACTTACAGCATTTAATTCACTACAACCACTATGCTTTGACGGATCAATGTTTTTTCTAACGGATTAATGCCACACATGTGATGTTCGTCTTTGGATTGACAGCTGCACCAATTGAATGGCCGCCCACCGGCAGAGTTTTCACCAATGCGAGGTACTGTTCATATCATCTATAACTACCTCCTTCAGCAGACCTGGTTGCTGCGTTGCGAGGTTATCGTACAGCGCATATATAATAAACGGAATTGCAAAATAGATCATCTCAGCTCCAAAGGATTAATGGCTAACTGATATGGCCTCATATTGGCAAGTTTATCAAAAATAAATTATTATGTTGATAGATTTGGACGGCTATACAAAACCTAACTCTTTTTTCCTACTATGGTATCTATAGTATCGTACAAGCACAGTTGCTGTGACATTACAGGACAAGGCAAAAAAGTATTAGAAAACCTGTGCTGGATAGCCTGCAGCATATCAACGATGAAAACATGATAGCATACAATCTATCAAATAGCAGAATATTTCTGACCCAAAATGAGGTTACGATTTTTAACTAGACAAATCTATACCTAAAAAACAATTGGTTAAATGCAGCTTTACCACCAAGTATCAGAATTTTGAATCTCATAGAGAAATGGATTTCTATTGCGAAAAAGATGAAGATATTTTGAACTCAGGTTTATGCATATTCCATGACAAAAACTACCTTCAAGATAAAGCAAGTCGTGGACCAAATGAACAGAATGTTCGTGACAAACTAATGGCCAAGATAAGTGAAAACGTCATGGATACAACAAAACCGCTATTATGTATAGGCTATTACCTTCCGAGTATTAAAATTAATGAAACTTTTGTCAAGCCTGCATACTTTTCGAAATGTAAATTTCAAACATCTACGGCACTTCCTTCGTCGATGCCGAATTCTCTGGTAAAACTTCCTTCTATTATGTTAAATTCCGTGGATATGCAATTTTTACTTCTGCTACATTCTTAGAAATAGCGAACTTCGGCCATGCTATATTCGAGGTAGGAGCAAATTTTAATCAGGCTAAATTCTATGGCACGTATGTAAACTTTAGTCAAGCCACATTCTCTAAAGCTGCACACTTTATGCATGGCAGATTCTCTACAGATGCACACTTCGAGTTAGCTAACTTCGCAGGACCAGCATACTTCTTTAATGATACCTTCGCTATGCAAGCAAACTATGGGTCCGCTACATTCGCTAAAGAGGCAGACTTTACTAAGGCAGATTTCATGGACGAGGTAAATTTTGATAA
>JBAVTY010000841.1:0-1508 GCA_049696495.1 Candidatus Nitrosopolaris sp. | reverse complement strand
CTCTACTGAGAAAGCAGCAATTCTGTATAACATGTTCAATCGAATGAGCTAGCTAACTGTTTGCATAGACTAAATCCCTAATGAATCACGCAACACAGCAGATTTTTGTGTAAATTAAGTTAATGGTGCGGTTGTTACTATGATGCAGCAGTTTCTGACACAGTAATGACATTCACTTGTCTTTCAGCAACCATCTTCACGATTTCCTAAAAACATCGAATAAAGCAAATGACAGATTTCTTCGGGAAGAAGGCGGGTGTGATGAGTGCTTTAGAACTAGTTGCTGCCGTATATCCATACGTATTCTATCTCCTGCGTTCGCACGGTTTTAGCCTAACGTAGTCGACGATCCATTTCATGAATCGTTTGTTTAACCAACAAATTTTTAATTTTGTCATCGAGTGTTAGAGTATGGAAAAGTCGCACCGTGTCGCAATCGTGCAGATGAAGTCATCGACTGACAAGGAAGAAAATCTTAGGCTTTCGCTAGATTTTGTAAAAGAAGGGGCAAGGAGGAAGGCACGTTTAATATGCTTCCCTGAATTTCAGATGGCATTTTCATCAGCAAAGCAATCTTCGAAACAATTGGCCGACATAGCCGAGTCAGCGAAAAACGGTAAGTTCATCGTGAAATTATGTAGCGCAGCGAGGAGTTGTAATATCGACGTTGTGGCAACAATCTACGAAAAAAGCGAGCTGTCTGTCAAACGTGTATACGATACTGCCGTTTTGATAAACAGTAAAGGAAAAATCATTTCACTTTATCGAAAAGTACATCTATACGATGCGTTAGGATTCAAAGAATCCATCAAACTGATGGCTGGCAATTGTATTGAACCGCCCAGCCCAACATCGACTGGAACTATTGGCTTGATGATTTGTTATGATATACGCTTTCCCGAAATATCTAGGATTTTGGCAGTGCAAGGCGCTGAAATTCTAGCAGCTCCTTCGGCATGGATTCAAGGAGTTATGAAGGAGGAACATTGGGTTACATTGCTTAAAGCCAGATCGATTGAGAACGGGCTCTACATGGTGGCTCCGGATCAAGTAGGCAATATCTTCTCAGGAAGGAGCATGGTTATAGACCCATTTGGCTCGGTAATATTGGATATGGGTAATAGAGAAGGTATGGAAGTTGTTGAAATTGATATATCGAGAGTACAGAGCGTTCGAAAATCACTTCCCCTTTTGAAAAATCGTCGAAACGACGTATATCGCAATCATATTAGGGCGTTCACATAAATGCAATCTTATAACTTTTTGATGGGCAGATTAGAATGTGCCGTATCCCTATGATGTTAGAACCAGTGTCGCCTCGCGTGGATAGAGTTATTCGCCTTCGAAAGTGAAGAGTCTTCACCACTATCTTTTGCTAAAGGTTCATTCGAGAATCTGGTAACAATTCTATTAATTTGCCTGACCTATTTACTCTAAGCTTTTTATAACTCGATTAGACAGTTTTTAATAAATGCCAAATAAGGTTTGTGTTCTCGGTGCGGGCAGTA
>JBAVTY010000840.1:0-1560 GCA_049696495.1 Candidatus Nitrosopolaris sp. | reverse complement strand
AGAAATATAAGTGCACTGTTGTTATTAAATTGCAGTATATTCCGGAATTTTATATTCGAGTATATTCGTACCTGGAGTATGACCGTTCGGCAAGACGTGCAGACAAGTAACGAAAATCGATTAGCCTTGCAGAAGAAATTTTTAGGAAATAGCAAATCCACTGTTACTACAATCCGTAGAAGGGAAAAAAAGAAGCATAGAAATCTGAAACAGATTTTCATACTGTCTCTTGATGCACTTAGGGAAAGGAAAGGAAGGTCTGCGCTAACAATATTGATGGTTCTCGTAGGTGGTGCTTTGATGGTTGCAATTAATGGTATGAGCGAAGGTTCTGCAGTTTTTACGAATAAGCAATTGGTGAGCCTGGCACCAAACGTGATTTTTCTTGGCACAGGATCCAAAACCAAGACCTTCCAAGAGGTTCAAGGTTCAGCTGCTGTAACACCGCGACTTCCATTTAATGCTGAAGTTGCAAGCAGGATAAAATCACTTCCATTTGTTCAAGATGTCATGCCAGCGTATCAGGGACAAGTTCATCTCAATGTTGATGGCAATATAGTAAACAGTCAGGTATATGCAATGGGAGCTACAACAGTTTTCAAAATTTCTCCTACCTTGACATTAGTTCCTGGTTCTAAAATAGAAAATAATAATCCTGATGCAATGCTAGTAGGACACGACATAGCCAATCCTCCAGGCTACTCCCATAATCCACTTGTAAGAGTAGGCCAGACTGTTAAAGCAACCTTTGGGAGCACATCCAGAAGTTTTGTAGTGACTGGAATATTGAATGCTAGCGGTAATGGGGTAGTGGATAAAGTTATTGTAATTAATACAATTACTGGTAATACTTTATTTGGCAAGTTAGGACAATATGATCAAATGATTGTATTTGCACGCTCTGGTAGTGATGTTAGTGCTGTAGTACAAGAAATTACTAGACTATATGGTAGTAACAACGTTGGAATCGTCACTCCTGCAGCAATCATGCAAGCACAACACCATACTCAGAGTGGAAGTAGCTCATTTACATTGGAGGTTGGGTTCATTGCAATGCTTGTAAGTGCTATTGGAGTTGTTACGACTCTTTGGACATCTGTAAATGAAAGAACAAAAGAAATTGGAACTATGAAAGCGATAGGTGCAAAACCGTGGTTTATTCTATCTATGTTTTTGAGTGACGCCGTATTCATTGGTCTTATTGGAGCAACTCTGGGAATATCTGCTGGTATTGGTCTTGCATATCTATTAGCTGCTTCCGGTGCTTCAGGAGGAGGAGAATATATTGCCCCTATCTTTCTTCCAAATGACCTTGTTCGTGTATGGCTTCTCTCACTAACCGTAAGCCTACTAGCAGGACTTTTTCCTGCTTGGAAAGCGTCACGTCTATCACCGCTCCTAGCTATGCGTACATAGCCATGCAAGTTATGCACTCGAAATACTCGGGCATCTATATGATGATACACACATATCTTACTTGCTCATTATCCGCGAGACAAGTACGGTTAAAGAGGATTTGATACTTATGGGTATGCACGATAGAGAAGCACATAATAAACT
>JBAVTY010000839.1:0-3743 GCA_049696495.1 Candidatus Nitrosopolaris sp. | reverse complement strand
GGTTTTGAATATATGCAATTTTTGCAAGCAGAAGGGGCTATGGCTTTGTTATTGAGCCGCAATGAAGACTGCAGAAAGTAACCGTACGGCTACGTGGCTGAATATTCCGGCGTTTTGACATGAGATTGTTTGACAATGCCTTCCGCACAAAGTAGCATTGTAACACCATTTAATGTGAATTAATCGCTCCTCCAGGATGCATATTCGACTATTCGAATTTTTTGCTTAACGTTCTTTTTTATTGTCATTATTGATCTAGTACACGTTACACTCATTTTATTATCATTTACCGCCGTAGGATCGGTAGTGTGAAGTGAAATGTTGCTCCGTTCTCTCCAACAATTACTCTATTATTTAATATGGTGCGGTTTATTCAAGTTGGAATTCGGTCGCATACGAAAATATTCTCTCATCTTACCGCTGGAATAACTATTCTTATTCTCCTTTGCCATGGTATTTTGATTAATATGACATATGCACAAGTATCCCTCAAACCCGATCTATCTGTTATTCATAATTCTACCACTACGACATTCCGATCTCAACAACAACCACATGAGATAAAAATTACTTCTCCGACCAAAGGTCAACAAGTGCAAGTGCAAGCAATTTCTGGAATATCCGCAGACAACACCACTTCTGGCTGTAAGGTATCAGTCTTGTAAATGGGATTAAACCATATCAAAATGCTACACCCCATCATTGGTAAACATCCATTTAAGTAAGTCAGTCATGTTATGTTTCTAGAAAGTATTTGAAGGTCAAATGAGAGACACCGGCCTTATTGATAAATTGACGTCGCGGAGCTCTACGGCTTATTGAATCTCACCCTTATTAAGTCGTTACATCACGCGTTATTAATAATTATAGTGCATTCGTCGAATATATGACATTACATTTATAGTGTAAGAATGTAGATATAAATATAATAGTCTAATGAATTCAAAGACAACGATCACATTTAGCACTTTGACTATTGCAGCAGTAACATTCCTATTTGTCTCAGGTCCCATACTTAATCAGCAAGCATTGGCAGGGAGGGGAAGCGGTAACATCGGTAGCGTTGGTCACCTCTACATGGGCGGCCTCCCCGGCTACCCGTACTTCGGTGGTTACCCCGGCTATGGCGGCTACCCCTACATGACCGGCTATGGCGGCTACCCTTATTCCGACGACTACGTAGGCTACCACTATAATCACCATCACCACCATCACCATCAACACGTACGATATTCACTATAGACTGGTTCATGTAGTGCGACGCTAGATATGATACGTGGTGAGAAAGAGTCGTTTTGCATTACTAATTATTTTGATATTCTGATAAGACTAGGAGAACACATTAGATACCGGTGAAGTAAATAAAACAAATTCTAGAATATTTTCATACTCCAACTTATGAGGTTTAGTAAACCCTCTTATACTCAATTCCTCTGTAGCGTGTGGAGTAGTCACGATACTGTCGTACAGTAAGCAAGACTATATGCTGCGATAAGCTAAATACATGGTTCCTGTTGGTTGTTGAATATTGAAACGTGACAGGAAATGCTCGGGCAATCAAGATGTGCATTCATAAAGGGGGCAAGAAGCCATGAAAAATGTTGTGCTTATGCTTGGGCGGTTGCTACTATGTTGTTCTATTTAATTGTTTATTTACACATGTGCGACATCGTAGCACGTCGTAGCACGAGTATGTGTAGTAATACCTTTATACTTTATACCATATCAGTTTGTTGTAGGTAAAAATGATTGTACTTCCACGAACTGTCATGATTCATAATATGGAATCAAGCTACAGATGATATGTAATATTTAGCATTTATGACTGCCTATATAAAAAAGACTAATGCTGGGAGGATTGAGGTACTACATGATACTGGAATCATAATCAACACCTGTCTACATATTCTTCACAACGCAAATAGCAGATGGGATTATTTTGCGGATGTTAGATCATTGTTAGTAGTACCTTTAGGTTTTGAAGCAATAAAGAAAGCAATCTTGGAAGCAAAAGCAAGAGATATAAGATTGAGATTTATTACTGAAATCACACAAGAGAATATCTCCTACGTTAAAGAGTTTATAGAAAGTGTAGAACTCAGGCATTTAGATGGAGTCAAGGGAAACTTTGGAGTAAGTGATTCCGAATACATTGCTATATCCATGACCGATACCAGCGCTGAAAAGTCCGTAAAAACAACAACAACAATCCCACGTGCAGTCTACACCAATGTGATAGAAGATATACAACAGCAGCAATATGTATTCGAAGTCCTGTGGAACAAGGCAACGCCAGCTGAACAGAGAATTAGAGAAATAGAACACGTTGAAACTGTCGCGATATACTGATAACTCATAATGAGTATCGAGATAACCTTATAGGTTTGACGATTTTAAAATCAGGTCGATTGAGCATACCTTTCCAATATTCGAGAATAAATATAAAAGATGTATGAACATAACCAGCATACAGATAATAATAATTCAACAAAAATAGACAAAAAATTTCTTGATGCATTGTACGAATTTATACACTCTGTTGAATTTGAACTAGATATGATGTTGCCTGGATTCGTCTCGTTACGATTCTTGTCATACTACAAGATAACTGATTATATAATATCACAGAAATTAAGCAAGAATATCATTATCAGGATGTTATGCCCACTCGATGAAGATAATGGTAGGCTAACAAAACAGTTGGTTCCTTTTATTGGATACAAGTCGATAAAACCAACCTTGCCTAAAACCTCAACAAACTCATTGTTCTTTATTAGAGACAAACAAGATATTTTTTCTTTTTCAATTGATATACAAAAGCAACGACAATACTATAACAAGAAGGGCAATATTGAGAATAATAATAAAGGCAGTGATACTATCTTTTATGTTAATGATTGGTCATATTGCAAAAATGTCTCTATAGTCAGAAATACATCTTATTGTTTTGATACGATATGGGAAGAAAAGGAAAATTATGAAAGAATCGTAAAAGAAAAAAAGCACTCTGAACTTTTGTTTGATGTAGTCTCACACGATATAGGAAACTACCATCAGATACTACTAAGTAGCCTGGAAGTTGTATCATCTCTTTTTCGAAAAAATAACAATAATAATAATGATACACCTGATTCATTTTCTAAAAATAATGAAAGGATTCTTTCGTGTCTCACAGTTGCAAAAAATGCTCTGACTAAAAGTCAATCACTTGTAGACAATATACGAAGACTAGAACGATTGCATACGCAAAAAGAAGACCTAAAACTAATATTAAAGAACCTTCAGGATGCAATTAATAGTGCGTACTCTACAGTAGAGCAAACATTATACGAGAATAACCCCAATGGCAAAAGGATTAGAATTTCTATAAATCTAGTACAAAATCAGAATCGTACTGATATAAATATAATTGCTGAGGATCTGCTTGAGGAAATTTTCATTAACTTGTTTTCTAATAGTGTGAAGTATACAGATTCCGCAGAAGTTAAAATTGATGTGCTACTAAAGGATTATTTTATTGGTGAAGCAAAGTATTGGATGATAATGATATCTGATCATGGTAAAGGCATACCAGATCCGATGAAAAAAGAGTTGTTTGAACGCTTTTATTCTAAAGCAAAGGGAAGTGGGTTAGGTTTATCTATAGTAAGAACATTAGTTGAAAGATATAAGGGCAAGATTTGGGTCGGAGACAGGGTATATGAAGATTACACAAAGGGAACTACATTCGGAATGATATTTCC
>JBAVTY010000838.1:0-3005 GCA_049696495.1 Candidatus Nitrosopolaris sp. | reverse complement strand
CTGTGGAACAAGGCAACGCCAGCTGAACAGAGAATTAAAGAAATAGAGGAAGGAATAGAACATGTTGAAACTGTTGCGCTAAAGAATATTAGCGAAATTGCCAAAAGAATAAATAAGAATATTGAATCCTCTAACGAAATTAAAATATCTTCTCATCCAGGTGGATTGAAACTAATTTACAATAGCTTTCTTGGATCATACAAAAAAGTCTTGGATAGGCACAGAAGAGGTGAGCATAAAGGAATAAGGCTCATTACAACCATAAACAAAGACAATGAAGGATTAGCAACCTTACTTTTGAATGAAGGAGTACAAATTAGACACACAAAAAATCTTACACCGTTAAGCTTCTGTATCTCCAATAAAGAATTTCTGGCTACGGCAGAAAAGATGGAAGGGGGTAAGATGATTAGTAGCCTGTTAGTCAGTAATGAACCCATCTATATTGATCACTATAATTCCCTATTTGAAGAATTATGGGATAACTCGATAGACGCTATGGTTAGAATAAATGATATCAAAGAAGGAGTTGATTTGGCTGATATTGAAGTCATTCCTAGGTCAGCTAGATCTCGTCTCCTTTACTTGGATCTTGTAAAGAATGCTAAAGAAGAAATATTATTCAATTTTCCTACAAGCAATGCATTTATTCGGCAGACAAAAATGGGAGCAGTACCATCTGCAGTAGTGGCAGCAAAAGAACGCGGAGTAAAGGTTAGAATTTTGGTTCCCTATAATGAAGAAGTTGAAGTTAGATTCAAGCAAGAGATAGAGGAAGAACTAGCACAAAGACCTATTTATAATCCTAACATAGAAATTAGATATACCGAGCAGACGTCTGGGACGATGGCTACAATCCTAGTTGTTGATAGAAAGGCGTCCTTAGTAATGGAGATAAGAGACAATTCGAAAACAAATTTTGATGAGGCTATAGGGACATCAACATATTCTAATAGCAAAGCCGGTGTCTTATCCTATGTCGGAATATTTGAAAGATTATGGATACAAACCGAATTGTATGAAAAACTAAAAGAATCAGAAAAACTCAAGGATGATTTTGTGAATATAGCGGCTCATGAATTACGTACCCCTATACAACCAATACTTGGTCTAACACAAATTCTACGTTCCAGGATAAAGGATAACCAACAGCAACAATTACTTGATACCATCCTTAGAAATGCACAAAGACTCCAAAGACTTACGCAAGACATTCTAGACGTCAATAGAATAGAAAGCAAATCACTAGATCTAAATAAAGAGTTATTCAATTTAAATGAGATGATATCAAATACCATTGCGGACTACAACCGGGTTATTAAAGAACATAAAGATACTATTCTGAAATTAGAGTTTACAGGTCCTAAAGAAGATATCTTCATCGAAGCAGACAAGAGCAGGATTAATCAAGTAATTTCAAATCTTCTAAGTAATGCTATTAAATTTACAAAGGAAGGTACTATAACCACAGCTGTAGTACCAAATAACAACGAGATTATTGTGAGTGTAAACGATACTGGCTCTGGCATAGATTCTGAAGTATTACCTAAACTATTCACGAAATTTTCCACAACCACTACCAAATCTAAAACGGGGACCGGACTTGGTCTGTTCATATCAAAAAACATAATCGAAGCTCACGATGGTAGGATATGGGGAAAGAATAATTACTCTTCCGGAAAAGGAGCTACGTTTGGATTTAGCTTACCATTTCAAAATCAAAATTTGAGTATAGGGGTAACCAGTGAAATTCGGCGAGATTGGTGGTACTAAAAAGAGGTACAAGACATTAATGAACATATCAAGAATGACCAAAACATTCTCAAATTCCAGTAATAATTGCTTCAGCCTAGTAGTAACAGTCATCTCCATCATTGTATTTTTTGAAGTAATGCCTGAGAGAAGTATCTGGTCCATACCTGTTGAACCAGAAGATGAACATATGTTTGCTGTTCCAGGATCGGGAGGTTATTCTCTATTGTTGATACAAAAACAAGATGAAGATACCAAACAGTGTTGCCAGAGAAGGAGAATTCTGATTGTAGATGATGAATTAGATATCACATTTACCTTCAAGATGATTTTAGAAGAAAATGGGTTTAATAAACAAGTTGATACTTATAATGAACCTCTTTTAGCATTACAGAATTTTAAACCGGGAGTATACGGACTATTAATTATCGATATCGCAATGCCAGCTATGGATGGATTTAGATTATACCGACTAATCAAACAAATTGATAATAAACCAAAAGTACTCTTTGCTACGGCATACCACCTCAATTATGAAGTCTTGAGAGGATATTTTCCAAACAAAGATGAAAATAATGAGGTAGACGAAATATTAGGGGATAGCGGTGGTCGATTTATCAAAAAACCGGTTCATAACAATGAATTGGTAGGAAGAGTAAAATCTGAACTCCTATCGTAGAACGAACTGGTGGCAGTAGGTCATCAAAATGAGCAACAGAGAAATGGTGGCTACAAAAGGTACGGATGGAAAAACGTTGCTATCAAGATCAAAGAAAATGATCTCATCACATTAAACAGACAGCTTGATTATATATTATACTCGCAGCTTGGTTATGAAACGCTCGGAGAACTTGTTAAGGATCTTATGGCTGGGAAAATTACGCATATGACTGATGACATGCAGATAGATTAATGAAGACGAATTTCCAGGCTAACGGACAAAGTACTATCCAACAAGGCAATTATTAGGATTTTTACAAAACTGTTGACACTAATGACTTGTTAAAAGTCAAGACGATTATGCTGAGGATATGGCAATGGAGATGCTTGCGACAACAATCGGCTTACCAGATGATCTTAGCCTCACATGGGATCAAAGAGAGGAACAATGGAAGCTTTCAGGCAGGATTTACAAGACAAATAATTTCACACAATCCGCTGAAGGACATAAAGATGGTTTATGGACAACTGTGTTAAGTGCCGCGGTGATGATATTGTAATGGTTTGGGCATAATATCAGATTAAAATCAATT
>JBAVTY010000837.1:0-2002 GCA_049696495.1 Candidatus Nitrosopolaris sp. | reverse complement strand
CAATAACCACCTCTTCTCTTACGATTGCAAGTCAATAAGGGGATGCATACCCCTTCTAAGCTAAATCGAAAACCGTGAAATCCTATTTACATTTGATTAAAACGTATTAAGCAACAACCCCCACCAGCAGAAAAGTTCATGAAATGTTTAAAACAATCGCTACTGATACACTAAAACAAGACAAAAAGTGTCAGCCATGTTAATACACCATATTGTCAACGATGTTTGGAAGTACAACACTTATTCTTCTTAAGAAAGTAGCGAAATGCAAAATGCAAAACATATGTCTATCCATAGTGTATTGTATACTAGGCTTGTGTATACTACACTCAAAATTCCTTAACACTTACAGCCGCTTCTAGATTCTGTGGTGTACGCACGTTCCTTCCTTCCTGAGGATAAATGTACTTCTTTTAACGTCGCCGCACGTTTTATCCGTTTGCTTTACTAATGAACGGGGTAACGCTATACCTACTTTCACTGTCTTATCACTATATGTAATACTCACCATACTGCTATTGTATAGATCTACTGTCATCATATCTTGAATTTCCAGATCTAGGGATGAAGTCTTCGATATTTCATTAATATTATCTTGTTTAACCACCTGAGAAGATTCTTCTGTATAGTTATCTGCCATTCTTTTCTAATATGGAAACTAGGTTATATTAATATTGAATAGTACTTGTCAGACTGGGAGGAGGTAGTTCTGGCAATGTCTCCAGAGGTTCTAGTAAGGTCAGAAAATACACATAGATTTGATTGCACAGACAATGATAAATCAACACATTACGATCAGATCTTGGTATTGTCTTCGCCTCAGTGTTTGTCCAACTAAAAGCATCAATATTTTGGGCAGGTTAATAACCGTTAGCGACCATACATAAACGTTAGATTTATTAACGGTACCACGAAAGGTTTTCTGTTGCCAAAACCAGGACAAAAAACGGTTACAGTTAGTGGGAAAGCTTTAACTCTGTTAGAACAGAGATATAGAATCGAAAAAACAAAAAAACCTAATCTTTCATTTGCTGCATTTATCTCCGAGGCTGCTCTAATGGAGCTGGAACGGCGTAATATCTTGAAGGAGGCTCAATATATCTCTGTTATAGGATTTGAAGATAACACTCTGATTGTTAGAGACCTTAGAAAAGCAGGCCAATTAATTGAAGTTCATATAAAGAATAAGAAACTAAAGTGTATTGCTGATGATGATTTTGATTGTATACATGTTGGATTTGCATTGGCTCTCCCAGAAGTAAGAATGGCATTAAAGAGTATGCATTAGGCGGGTTGAGATTACGTGCTAAACTTCTTCCAATAGGTATGGTACGATTTGACGAATTAGGATTATGGAACAAAATGAAGCGTTGTAAAGGTCGATGTTTGACACTCGCTATATCACAAGGAAAGGTAGGCGAAGAAATAGGTGACGGTAGTAGCAGACGTAAATATTGTGCCATATGCGAGATGTATTTTGGATTATGTGTAGAAGTGACACGATGTCCTTGCTGCAGCAATGTTCTACGTTGTCCCTTGAAGAATAGTTAACGGCAGATTGGAAGGGTTTACTATCATATATTTTCGATATGAGATATGGCAGACATATTATTTATAGTTTGAAGAGATGTTAGATAGATGCGAAAAGAAAGAATACGTAGATTGTATAGTCACCAAAGGTGAGAACTTTTCTGCTGAGGCTTTGTTTATGCTTCTAATTTTTGAACAACTGAAAATCATTAATGAATTGATCCGGAAACTGGGGTAAGGTGGATAGGACATGTTATAAGTTAACAACGTTAAGTTACAACGTTAATCAAGTTCTTAATACTAATCATCAGAATAGAAAGGTGATAGAATAGGATTGAGTTCAGTTAATTGTTGTAATTACACAGATAGGTAACAATTTTGGTTACCTACATCGGTTACACTTTCTTGCTTCTTTTTTGTATATATCTTGGATTTAATTAATCTTTGTAGAAACATTTCTGATGGTGTTAGT
>JBAVTY010000836.1:0-3197 GCA_049696495.1 Candidatus Nitrosopolaris sp. | reverse complement strand
TCATAATTATATTACTAGGAGACTCGTAATTATATTTGCAAAAGAAGCCGCATGATTATTTTCAGAATGGAAGAAGCATTGCCGGCAATTGCCGACCGATGCGTCAATTATTTTACTTCTTTGTTTTTTTATTCTTCACTACCTTCTTTGCTTTAGCCAATTTAATTAAAATAATGTATGAGCCGCTTATAGGCATGTTATAAAAATATTCTATTGAATAATTACATTAAGCTATTTCTTTCGGCTTTGTCGAAATGTTCTTTGATGCTGCTCGAACTTTGTTTCTCTTGTCCCTGTACCTGCATGGTCCTTTCATTTAGATGAAATGTATTGTCGATCGATCCTTGGTTTTCTGATATTACTTTGAAGTAGCAGGATGCATGACCTGACGTATTCGTCTGAAGTATTCCTCTTGTTCCATTAACTTCTATGATTAACACAATCACAGTTGGAGCGATGATAGCAGCTGCAATATTGACGATACGATTAGCGTATGCAAATGTGCATACTGCAACATACTGGCAAGGATACAAAGAAGGAAAATTCGACGCAAATAATAACGGGAATTATACGCAAGATTGCCATGGTACACCTACACAGATCAGTAATTGTGTAATAGGGTATTGGGATTGGGGCTTGTCATGTCATTATCCTGAAGCTCGGTTCAAAGCCAGAACGGCCACATAATACCAACTAGTCCCGTCTCTCGAAGCATATTGTCATCATAGACAATCTTGGCAGTGAGAGATCCCTTCTAAAGGTTTAGATCCGGATTTTGTTACTAGATGATGTTCAATATCTATCTTCTAGTATGAGAGTAGCATGCGAGAGTGTTAAATGCCAACACTATAACAATCATGTTAATAGCACCGATCGGAGACAGTATATGAAAGTTCGGTATATTGTTGTGGGAATAGTATTCTTGTCTATCGCGTGCTATTTCTTGACGGTCATTTGAGTATGGGACCCACTCTGACATTACACGCGTAATGCGTTCAGAATCCTGAGATAGTCGCAGATTTATCAGCTATATAGAATAATGATGTCGACATTTTATCTGTTGATGATGCAATTGGCACGTTCTACTGGCTGGTCGCGGCGGTCTGGCACTTGCAAGTGTCTAATATGCTCCACATTCGTATGCACCAAGCGATCCACCACCTTGCATGACGAGAATGATTTCTAATTCAAACCTGGGGTCTAACTAATAGTATGGAGTAGAGTTACTTTCTACTGGTTAGGGGAGAGACTTTAATCTGTGGTAGTTGACATCGAAGATTCTATAAATACCCATAATCATCTATAGATGTCGCTAATGGTTCAAAAGATGTTCTTTATCGAAGGAGAAAATGTCTTCGACGCTGGATTCCGGATTTCTCTTTACTCAAATGCTAGCGAATATGACATTAGAATAAATGCAACTAACCTGAGAAAAGAACAAAAAATCAGAGTTATAACAGCCGGTGATATGCAGAATATCGAGGCATTTCATTCGTATATAAGGAATCACGATATTCGAAATATCCAACAGACCACAATGTATAATGTCAGACCCATTAAGAATTACACGGGACCGAAAATAGACTGGAATAAGGAGGAATTGGGGTTAATTTCGGACCAAATTTCAAAAATTCTCAATGTAGCATCTACCAAATTAGGCAATATTGACACTAATATCGGCTCAATGTCTACCACGTTAGGCAATATTGACACTAATATCGGCTCAATAAATACAAAAATAGAGGAAGTAGATAAAAAATTCGGGGTTATCGGGCAAACATTGTCGAGGATAGACGGCAAAATTCCTCAAGGCCTAGCCACAAACCGCGAAAGTAATCAGTCTGACTCTGGTTTCGCAGTGGGGACAGAGAGTAGAGTATGAGTTGTATCCATTGTAGTTCCATTTATGGGTGCATCTCTGACACACTAGATTTTGATTTTGTTTAGCTACTTCTCTATTCATTTTCTACGAATAAATTCTCTTTCTTTATAAGGTCTTGCTCTTGTACTAAATAAAATTGGAGAATATGTGAACTTAATTGCACAGGGGTCTCAGCGAAAGGAAGGCAACGGGACTACGAGACCTGACCCTAGAAGTTAACACATGCTCGGAAAACTTTCTTACTGCCATGCCGATTTCGGATGGCTATACCCACATTAAATGATGATTTCTAAATAGGATGTATTCGCTATATTGAACATTCATTTTTAATTTTTTGCATTGAAATAGCATAAAACCATCCACCCTGCGAATATCTATGGATTCCTGCATCATACACCGACTACCATGAAAGGTGTAGAAACAACTTGTAGTCGAGGTAAATCTAAGAAGACATCTAAGTGAATTCCAGAAAGGAGAACTTGGGTATACTGTAAGGAATTGAAAAAGAACCGGCTAAGGAACGATATCTGGTTACTTTCTACTGACAACAGTTACATATCGTTAACATTTTACTCCTTCGGGTAAGAATGATAGTAAAATATACGTAGGTTTTAAGTAACATACATACACTAGAAGAACTTGTCAAACAAGACTACTGCAATAGTTACTGGAGGTAGCAGAGGAATTGGAAAGGAAATTGCCATTCTCTTATCAAAAATGGGAGCAAACGTAGTTGTATGTTCTAGAAATCAAAGTGAAATTGATTCAGTAGTTAAAGAAATTAAAAAAATGATAATAACAGATGGAAATAAGCATCACGATGAAGGGCTACTTGGCATAACATGCGATGTTAGCAAGTCTTCAGAAGTAGCTAATCTTATCAAATTAACAATTGCCAAATTCAAATTCATTAACATTTTAGTTAATAATGCTGGAATAGTGTTTGTCAAAAAGTTACTTGATACCTCAGAAGAGGAATGGGATAAAACAATAGATATCAACCTGAAAGGTGCTTTTCTATGTACAAAGGAGGTTCTTCCTTTCATGATAGAAAATAGATCTGGTATCGTTATCAATGTGAGCTCTGGCGCTGGAAAGACTGGATTTCCAGACATATCTGCATATTGTGCAAGCAAATTTGGTATGATAGGATTAACTGAAAGTTTGGCATGGGAAGTGGCAAATTACAACGTACGAGTGATGGCAATTTGTCCGGGTGAAGTAGATACGAAGATGCAACAAGATGTCGATCCAGGATATTATAGAAACAACAAACATAAGATGCTTAAGCCAAAAACAGTTGCGGAAAAAATTC
>JBAVTY010000835.1:0-1863 GCA_049696495.1 Candidatus Nitrosopolaris sp. | reverse complement strand
AACTTTGAAACCAGGAGCAAAGCTAGGGGCAATTGCAAACAATAGCAATATTTCAACAAACATTCTGGAAGTACCTTATGGTGTCACCACTAACGTTAGCATTGCAGTTAGAAATACTGGTGATCTTACCATACATGATTGTCTTATCACAGTTTCACCAAGACTGCAATCTGCACTTGGTATTAATGGTTTGAATCCTTCTGCAATAAATAGCCCAAATGTTCCACAGACTCTTTTCTCTACACTCGTACCAATGGGAATAGTGGGTGCATCGAGTGCTGGTGAAGTATTTTGTGCCAGTGGTCCTGGTGCTGGGACACTACCCCCACATAGTCTTTCACCTGTTATCACTGTGAGTGTATTTCCGACTCAATATGTGGCAGGAACAGTCGACCTGATAAATTGTAGCTTAACATGGCGTGACCCTCTTGGAGGAAATGCAGCACAGGTGTTTCCTGGCTTTAAAAGTCAAAACAACCAGGTATACGTTCACGTTGTTGCGCCTCATTAAAAGACATCCATATTATCTTTTTATATTTTGTTTGGATGTTACTAATGCCAAATACGGAACCGTCCAATTCGATATCGAGGAGAAGAATGCAAGGAGCTAGAGTTAATGTTAGTTACACGTCCCATGCTAAGACTTGTGTTTGCCTTCGGGGAAGGGTATAAGAAAAAGCCAATGACCAGAAGTTCCACCAAACAGACGGAAGCATTACATCAAACATAGGCCTTCGGGGAAGGGTATAAGAAAAAGCCAATGACCATCAGATGCTCCTCTTGCTGCCAAAGAACCGTGGTTATCTTATAGTTGCATAGGTCTAGGAGTTATCGCCCATAGAAGAGCCCCTCTTTTCATATATTTGTCTTCTAATTTATTTATCTTTTCTGCTTCGTAAAGTACTATCGAGGTCTCCATCCAGATCTTCTCAAATACAGGACACATACAGGCATTTTTAATGTTACTTTTCCTGATAACGGACTTTTTGGAATCTTACATGGCGGTCCTACTATTACTGCAGGTGATGGGTTTTATATAATGACTGAACCGCTAGCAAAAGGCACTTACCCTGTCCATTTCAAATCCAGTTTAATCTGTACACAACCAGATTGTGTAGACCCCAATTTTGCCCAAGATATCACATACACCATTATTGCGCAATAAGTACCCACATTTTCTGACAAGAAAAGCCCTAACTCATCAATAGATCAACTGAGCCAAATCGCAAAACAGGATCAAGATAGCGTTAACAGTTTGAATCTTAAAATAGGCGATAAAGTGTACAACTATCAAGATCTTCTTAAATATAGAACTCATACAGAGAGAATTGACGTTGTCTTCCCTGATAATGGCATATTTGCCATATGCATGGTGGTCCTTCTAAAGCTGTAGTTGATGGATTTTATATAATAACTAAACCTCTTGCAAAGGGTACTTACACTATTCAGTTTGAATCGGCTATATGTAAAGGAGTAGGATGCCTCCAGACTAATTTTGCACAAAATATTATATATACTATAATTGCAGAATAGATGGTAATTTTTTATAATTATTTCTTTATTAATTGTTAGTCGTCATGTCAAACAAGACTCATGCCCAGCTTTACTCACATCAAGAAATTAAACCTCTCATATCTTTATCATAAGGATAAATCAAAAATTCGATTCTATAGATATTAGGAAATTGCTATATACTTTCCGGTTCCACGTACCAGTCCGGTTATAGAATTGGATATCATTCTTGACAAAACCTTTCCAGTGGTGCTAGATTCTATAACCGCTATGCTGCCCTCTGGTACTTTTTCCATAAACTCATATACCCCCTGCCTTGTTGTCTGGAAATCAAATGATCCTGTTACAGAA
>JBAVTY010000834.1:0-1556 GCA_049696495.1 Candidatus Nitrosopolaris sp. | reverse complement strand
GTCAGACGTATGTGCAAATAGGTTCTATCAATACATTGAAGAACTAAAAGACCAGGTATCCGAGTACCTTGACAAACAATTTGGAAGATGGTGCTAAAATGACATTTGCTATGACACTTGACTTAGTTAGCAATTACGACTACCTTACGACGTAATAAAGTTCCTCTAAATATACTTGCAAATCTTATGGCCTATCGTATGATACAGAGGATGTCATCGTATCTTTTTTATCAAATCAGTATTTGTTAATTATATCTAAGTAATCGATGGTTTGATCAAACAAAATGTTATCAACCTTGAGCTTTCCTCTAACATTTTTGCATTAATCGTTAAAGTGTTGTTATTACTGCCATCATTGTCTGTGTTGCTTTTACCTTTCCTATTCTTCTGATATCATTACGAATAATTTCCTTTAGTTTACTCTCTGTCTGAGCAGTGACTTTTGCTATTATCTCATAGGAGGAGCCGTATATTTCAGCAGCTTCCATGACCTGAGGCAATAGTCTGAGTTCATCTATAACTGCGGTCTCGCACCCAATTTCGCAGTTAATCAATACATACGCTGTGGATGATACTATTTTCAATGTACTTTCTCCCCCATTCTGTTCCTAATCATTTGTGAGAAGTTTCATTCGCCATATTCTGTTAAATATGTCTGGATAATTGTTTTTATACCTTCTTACATCAGATCCAAATTTTTCTTTATAGATTGTATGATACATTGAAGTGAATCTCGTTTTCCCGGCCTATAAAATTAGCATTTCAAGCGTTATTACAAAAATAAAGTTAATCATTTCGTCAAAACCTTATTTAGCGTGATATTTTTCCGTTATGTTGTTTTCGATGGAGTTAAAAATTTGATTTCAAATCTTATCAACTGAACCTTCGGATTTTCCATGTAATGAGAAGTGTGTGTTCATCAGATTCTTATTTAGGTGCAAAAGATTAATTGGTCATAGCATTCTGTTTAGCAACGCGGCTATACTTCGGATTCTGATTATAGAGGTAAGCTAAATCCAAACGTAGCTCCTTTGTCATTAGAATAATTATTTTTGCCCCATATCCTGCCGCCATGTGCTTCGATTATGCTTTTTGATATGAAGAGTCCGAGTCCTGTACCAGTTGTAGATTTAGTTGCAAATTTCGTAAATAGTCTAGGTAATATTTCAGAATCTATGCCAGTGCCAGTATCGGTTATACTCACAACAATCTCGTTGATATTTGATACTGCAGCAGTTGCAGTTACAGTACCTTCATTTGTGAATTTGATAGCATTGCTTAAAAAATTTGAAATTACCTGATTAATCCTCCCCTTATCTGCTTCGATAAATATAACTTCTTTAGAGTCTGGAAACTCCAATTTGAGATTAGTACCTTTATGTTTTTTAGCAATCTGGTTGTTGGAGTCGGCTATGACGTTTAAAATCATTTCATTCAAATTGAATGACTCTTTCTTTAGATCTAGTGATTTGCTTTCTATTCTAGTGATGTCTAGGATGTCTTCAGTAAGTCTTTGAAGCCTTTTTGCATTTCTAATTATCACATCCAGATACTCT
>JBAVTY010000833.1:0-2984 GCA_049696495.1 Candidatus Nitrosopolaris sp. | reverse complement strand
CTTGTTATTTCCTTCTCGTTATCATAACTTATAATATAGAATCCCCTCCTTTCACCTTGTGCAGTATCTTCTAGATCTATAAATGTGGATCCAAATGATGGCCCAGGATAGATAATCATACTTTTTCCATCGTCATGTTTATGTTCAATTCTTCTATGTATGTGACCCCCTCCGTAATACATGAACCCTTTTGGTAGTAGAGATAATCGAATTGATTCTCCATGAGCAAGGTCAACAGGAGTTAATTCGCTTATAGGTGCATGAAATAGAAATATCTTGAGCCCCTCTTCAGATTCAAGCGCTCCCCTATCTAGTAGATAATAATACTCAGTATCAAGACCAGTCTTTCTTCCTGATAAGCCTGTGATTTTAAAGGAAGTCTTCTTGTCTTGGATAAATTTTAGATTGATTTTGTCGTTTATTCGCTCAAATTCAAGAGGCTTTAAGAATAGTCCTGCGCTATGAAGTATATCTATTATCGATACGGTCACTGCTGTGAAATCATGTGAGCCATATATCATATAGATCTCAATTCCTTGTCTTGTGGCTACTCTCATAATATCTACTGCACGCTTAACATGATCTAGCTCGGGGACACTAACATCAAAGAAATCACCTGTGATGGCAATAAAGTCCACGTTTTCGTCAATACAAATGGAAATGGCTTGCTGGGAGGCTTTGAGATTAATTTCCTTGAGCTTTGGGTTCCTCCACGCGCCCAAGTGACAATCTGTCATATGCGCAAATTTATACAAATTAAGTCACAGCTGAGCTTCTTATTTGAGCCCGTTTTTTATATATCTCGTCCTTACAGATAAGCTAGGGGTAGAACATGTCTGAATATCGGCTTCTACCTATACCCTCATTTTCTAGAAGTTTAGTTGAAAAACTAATGCTATTTATCAGCCAATTCTTTCTCGCAATTTTCGCATAGGATGCCGGCAGAATACGCGAGGCTAGTTATCATCATCAACATTTCATCCGGAAGTTTCAGGCGGCCGTTTTCCATCCGACTTAACAATAACTCCATTGACGAGAAAGCGGTTTTCATAATTCTCCCGTCTACACATTTTTCACAGGTGCAGGTGCAAATGGAAGGCTGGTTTTTCGCCGAACAATCTTTACATGTTGTTGCATGCCTATCTTTTGTACGATTGTTAATTTCGAATTGGTTTAGAAGCTTCTTTTCTTTGCAAATTTTACATATTTTCTCAATTGGAATAGGCTCCATTTTCATAGCCGATTAAATACGAATGTTCCATAACAATGTTTCTTAATAACAAACAGATGTCAGGTTAGGCTAATATTACGGTTAGAAAGATAAGTTTAATGCTGATTTAACATAATGGGGGTATAGCGAAGCCAAACCTATACCTCCATTTCGACTAAAATGCAAAGGCTGTGCCCAGATTCCCAACTGTCTGAAAAATTTTTGATACTTTAGCGACAAGCTATCTTTTATTATCTATATCTATTGTGTTGCCGTCAATTATAGCTGCGGCAATACCACAAGCCGCTATTCTCATCTGAGAGCGGTAACACCATCTTTCCACCTTGTTGTTCTTGTTTTCGAAGGTGTGTCTATTTCTTTGGTCGAAAGCAAACAGGTTGTGACCACGATAGTCGCAATAGACTGTCCTGACGGAATTGTGATGGTTAGTGATAGCCAGGCTACACAAAAGGTTAAAACGAAGACCTTGGGTGTAACTAAAATATTCAATGTAAATAATTTTATGGGTGTAGGTGGTTCTCGTGATGCTGATAATATAGAACTGTGCGTCGGGCATCTAACACAGGAATTACCTCGGATGTCACCGACCGAAAACGTATTTCGAGACAAAATTGAGAATGTCTTTTTGCATCTACAAAAAATACAACAACACTACTTATAGGCGCGAAAAACGAGGACAATAGCTTTGGCTTGTATCTGTTAAGAGAAAACGGAATGGTTTATCCCAAAAATGAACATGTAGTAATAGGCAGTGGAGGAGATTTGGCAAGACGGTTTGAGTAATTGTTGTGCTTACACACTTAGGTAACAAATTCACTTACACACACAGCGCATGTTCATACTGTTGAAGAGATCTTCTACGTGATGGAGGGCGAGATGACATAAGTACAGTCTTTTCGCTACCCACAATTGAAGTCATGTACGACTCAACCCCCGGTTCGAAATCCGGATCCTAAAATTAACTATCACTATTTTGTTCAAATGGATGAAAAAGTAACGTTCTTGCAGGATACATCGTAGTGATCTAGTCTTTTGCGCAAGGGTGCATATAGGCGACATTTCTAATTAATGGTGGCTAATATTGCAAGAGTCGGACTTGCTGGCTCACGAGATGAAAATCAAATGGAAATTTTCAAATGATTATGTTAGGAAATATTTCAGTAGAAATGAAATATAATCAGATACAGAACTTACTTAAACCGCCCGATGAAAAGCATCAGCTGAATTAAATATAGCTGTACAAACCTTTCCATCTGCTAATTTATATGATATTTCAAGTGAGTAAAGATTTTTTTCTTCAGGTATGTAGCACTTTGAAATGTCTTTTAAGTTGCGCAGAGATTGTGTCTTGCGTTGATTTATGATAGATGCGACAACATCTTTCACTTGTATACCATACGAACCTTTTAGAAATACATTAAGTTGAACTTTCCCAGCATCCATAGAATGTAGTGTGTCGGAAGGATGCGGTGTTGCAGTGAATTCAACACTATATCGACAACTACTGTTTTTTGGTGGTTGCGAGTCATTCCATTTACTTGGTTGAAGTGAAGTCATATGAAATAGTGAAGACCTTGTGTTATTTCAACAGCTAGGGTTTGGAGAGCATGTAGTATGTACTGACCTTCAGGAAGACGTATCAACAATCATCAGGTATGCACAGAAGAGGGTCACGATAGAAAACTCTTACAAGGATGCAAAGCAGCTAGGGTTTGGAGAGTACAGGTTCAGAAAGAGCGAAGCGGCGCTTATA
>JBAVTY010000832.1:0-8015 GCA_049696495.1 Candidatus Nitrosopolaris sp. | reverse complement strand
AAAAGAAAAAGATGGGATAGTTTCACATCTTTTTGCTAGCTGGTGAAATCCTCTTCGTTCTAATCGTTCAGACGCGCTTATGTCGAAGCAGATGCTAGTCTAAGAGTACCTACTGCTACCTTGTTGTCTAGCGACATCTTTTGATGTTTGTTCAAATGTTCTTGCGGTATTGACTCCTATTCTCGAAAATTCCTTTACATCATCTTTCTCACGCTGAACAAATGTCTTAAATGCTTCTATATTTGCAAACATTGCATTGTTTGCTAGTCTAGTTGTAGATATTACATTATCTGCAAAATTGCTTACCGTTCTCGTATAGATTTCAGCTGCCCTTCGTGGAGACACCCAATTATTCCAAAATACACCGTACGAATTCTCTACATATGGAACCCACGTTGACTGAAATGACTTTATAATCTCCTTTTGAGATTCTAGATAACTGTCTGTAATTTCTCTAGTTGCTTGAATTGCCTGTTCTTGATAGTCATTGAGTGCTTGTGTGTTACGTGGAATGTCTCTTCTTGCTTCGTCTGTGGTTCTTCTGATATTATCTCTCGTTTCGTCTAATGCTCTATCTACTAAATGGTGCTGCTCTGCGAGCGATGCCCATGGTGATGCTGCCTCTTTTCTCATCTTATCATCGTCAGTCAATACTCCTGTTTTCTCAGCTTCTTTTTTTGTTGACATGTACTTCTCGTAGATCTTGACGATAATATAAGCGTTGGTATTAAATGGTATTAAACCCCATGAAAAACCATTAGCTATCCAATTGAAATAGCTATTATTTTGTTTGTGTGGTGTGACGGTAACTGCCTCTGGCGAGTCGAGCCGCACCCATAAACATAGCAGTAGCACGACCAATAGTGGTGTAACAATAATACCAATATCTACACTCACTTATATCTAACAGCATCATACAAAGTCGTAAGGAGGATATACCTTCAATTTGTTTTATTCGGCACATTAATTAAACAGCCTTCGTACTTGCAAAGGAGTATCCTCCAAACCCTATCGTAAGGGCAACCAAGATACCAGTATCTACTATGAACGAATAATTTTGAATTCCTAACATTACATTTCTAAGAGCATATACAGCGTAAGTAGAAGGGTCTATTGTAGTGAATAGAGTAAGCTCTCCGGGGAGGTTTGTTAACGGAAAAGGAAAATGGAAATACAACAAAGCTACCTATTAACTGAAAATCCTCTAGGCTTTCGACATAGCTACCAATAGTAAGACCTAATGAGGTTAATGTAAATGAAAGAACCAGTACAATCGCAAGAATCTGGATTAAAGACAGCACATTAAAGTCAATTCCGATAGCTACGCCTACACCCAAAAGTATTGCTACTTCTTGCACATACATAACATCTTTTCGGACTTTAGCTAATTGTATTGTGCTCTTAAGCACGACTTTCAATATCACTATAATATCAAATCTCTTCGTTTATTGGGTCATCTTACGATTTGCAGACTGGATTTCATATAGCTTTTATTCCGACTAAACCGAATACCAAGATCCATTTTTATTCTACCATTTTCAAGGTATCTGTGAGCGTAATAATTCCTACTACTCCGCCCTTTTCACTTACAAGAACACACTTTGAAAATCTAACTAAAGGAACAAGTGCCTTGGCAGGTGTCGATAAATCAACTAGAGGAGGCGGTGGCTCCATAATCATGGAGATCGTCAAATTGCGTCTGCCTTCTTTTTCGGATTTTTCCACCATGTGTTTGGCCAAGCCGTCTTCACTCACAATACCCACAACGCGGGATTCGTCGAACACCGGAATTTGACTGATAGAGTTACTTCTCATTCTATCGATGGCTACCCGAAGGGTATCGTTTTTTTGTACAGAAATTAACCTACGACTGCATATATCTCCAGCTTTCATTGAAGACTGGCCTTCGAGGGAACTTAAGAGTTCGAAGATTTTCCGGGCAGTCTCATAGCTCGGTTTGCAGCGACCTGATTCTATCTGGTTAATCATGGATGTGCTTATTCCAGTCAGACCCGCCAGCTTGCGCTGAGTCAAGCCGAGTCTAACTCTAACCTGTCTGATGTATTCAAGCCTAGGAAGCATCTCATCATTTTTTAATTTCTTACCCTTAATATTTAATAATAACTTTAGATTGAAAGATCAGGAAAAAGAGCCAATAAGTTATCTCAATGACTATGGAATAACAATCTAGACAACGTTATTTTTTATTTTTTCTTAGAATGTTGTTATATCCTTATATTATGTGCGCGTGAGAAGTCTCTATTAGCAACGATGAATACCAGCGGCGGCGCGCAACCTAAGTGGGATTCGGTAAAGAGATATAAGTTAACCAAAATGTTAAATGAACTTGCAAGCATTTCGGGTCATGGAACGGAACTTGTAACTGTATATATCCCTCCCAGGCGACCAATTTTCGAGGTCATTGCACAGTTGCGTAATGAATCAGGTACGGCTTCAAACATAAAATCCGATTTGACTAGAAATCATGTCCAAGACGCTTTAAGCAAAACGATAGAGCACTTAAAACTTTTCAAAGAGACGCCGGAAACTGGACTGGTCATTTTTTGCGGGGCTATTCCGAGCGGGAAAGGATTTGGCACAGAAAAGATCGAACTTTATTCTGTTATATCACCGAAGCCAGTTCAGATTCAGCTTTATCGCTGTGACGATCATTTTTGGATAGATCATTTGAAAGATATGCTGAAGGATGATAAAGTTATAGGGATTATTGCTATTGATACACAAGAAGCGGGCCTTGGAATATTGACTGGTGATAGGTGGGAAGTTGTAGACACAATGACTTCCGGTGTTGCTGGCAAACATAGGCAAGGGGGTCAGTCTGCAAGAAGATTTGAAAGACTCCGCGATAATGAACTAAATGAATACTACCACAGAGTAGGGGACCATGCTCAAAAAGTTTTCATTGATCAGTTTAACGTTAGAGGCCTTATAGTAGGAGGACCAGGTCCAACAAAGGAAAATTTTCTTAAGGAAGAGTATCTGGATTACAGACTGCAGAATAATGTTATCTCGACTTTGGATACTTCTTATTCTGGCGATGAAGGGATTCGTGAAATCATAGACAAGGTTAATGATCAAGGGGTTATGACAGAATATCGTCTGATGGAAGAAAAAAAAATAGTTAAGAAATTCATGAGCGAAGTTCATTCCGGACGAGGTCTTGGTGTCTACGGTATCTTGGATGTTATAAAATCGCTCAAGAACGGAATTGTTGATATGGTTATTGTGACTGACGATATTGCTTTTCTGAAGTTGGATGTAAAATGCAAAAGATGTGAAACTATGCAAGAAAAATTTATTGACAGAAGTAACTTGGTATCTGTCAAGCAGGATCTTTTGTCAAGACCGTGTCCTTCTTGTTCGGCAGTCGATTATGAAAGCAGCGAAAAGGATAGTGTAGATTATCTAGAAGAATTGGCGGCCATGACGGCAAGCCGTCTGGAAATAATTTCTGGAAAATCAGAGGAAGGTGTTCAGATAGCTAGCCTTGGACGAATAGGAGCTATACTCCGCTTCAAACCCAGCATTGATAGTAATACGATCGCTCGGATATCTTGATATACTTTTTTAAAAATTTTTGCCAATATGTATTGACACTTGATGAGACTGGAACTGGTAGACAGCAAAGACAAATTCGGAAGGTAATGATGTTAAGTCATTGTGACCACAATTGCGGCCAACTGGCTGGCGACTCGTCGATAATTAGAAACGCAGATCTGATCTTGTCGTGTTCACTTCCTGGAAAGGAATAGGATATAGCTGCAAAAGAAATTGCGTGTGAAGAACTGGTTGAAAAAAGAGCTGCGATGACAGAACTGGTTGAGATTACCTCAATAACACAGATCTAATTTTAATCCCGGTTATGATAATATACATCATAACAGATGTTTATCGTAAAGAAGCTAAGCAAAAATGGCGTCTGGAATGCTATTAGCCTCATTGATCAAAACGGGTCGTTCAGGGGCGAAGCTAGATTCGATTCTAAGAAAGAAGCATTAGATTACCTTTATGAATACAAGCAAAGAATGAAACACCAACAACAAGACCTCAAGGTCTTTTCTGAACCTTCGAAATAATGTGGTCAAATCAAAATCGTGGAAACATTTACTTTCTGTATGTGCGTAGCTATAGTTTTCGTTATTCTGACAATGAGAATAAGAACAGCATGAATATGCGATAACCTTTTACGGCACAAGGTAGTATAGTTTCACCATGTATAGGAATTTCTGTTACCTGTGTAACACCGAAAAGCTTACAAGGCCATGTCCGACATGTGGTAAGCCTACGTGCAAAGACTGCGTGAAGACCTTTCCCTTCTCCAATAGCGTCTGTTTGGAGTGTGCATCCGGCGTCAAAACTAGACTGGCAGGCATAAGGAACGACGAAGAGATTTTCTGACCTCTATTTCTTTATTGTTATTATCCGGTATACTAATTCCTTCAGGTATTGCAGAAATGTGTCTACCTCATGATTAGGGGAAAAGACAGCATAGTCTCGGCTAATCCAGGCAATCTATTATCGTTGAGAATTAGCCAAAAAACGCTGTTATTTGGTTGTTGGATAACGGTAAGAAATCACACACAGATTTTTGTGCTAGGATTAATTACACATGAAATGCTCGCCTATTACTTGTCAAAGTAGCGAAATACCTATGATACACCGAATACACCGGAGCCAAACCATCTTCTCGTGATTGAAAAAATGTGGGCAATTGTTATTCTTTTCATTGGAGTCAATTCTAAAATTTGCATATACCAGTTAGCTGGGGAGAACAAGTTCGAACATGGAACTCACCTCGTTAATTCCATCCGATGGTGATATCGTATGTATCATTTTGTCTATAATTGTTGAGCAAGTGATATCGTATAGATGCACATTTGATCATTCTAATCATCTCGAACACATCTATTCAATACAATTATTTCAGTAGTAGCAGTTTATATCAAAATTGCAGATCGGCTATTAATAACAGATGAGTTGTATAGCTGTTCTGTATTACAATTGCCGATGCGTATCAGATGCAATAACTTGGTAAAAAAATTCGACCCTATCTACACCGAATCCCCTTACTCGTCTAATTCTACCTTCTTTCGTAAGACGGGTGATGGCGTATCGGACTTCATACCTGCTTCCGATTTCACGCTCTAGCTGCTTTCCCGTAACCTTGCCGCTATTGTTTCTGACAATAGAGTAAACTAATTCTGTGCAGTCGTACTTTTTACCCAGCTGAATAGAAGTCATCTAATTTACCAATAGATTTAACCTTAAAAGTAATCTAGGCTAACTTTTTTTACTTTTTGTGAAGCGTAGATTCTAGACATGTGTACGCTCTATCTCTTCTCAAAATAAGTCTACAAGATTGCTAGAAAAGCCACCAAGCATAATAATGATTAAATTAGTTCTCCATTAATCAAAGTGGGATTCAGAAATCGTTTAATCCTCTCAGCAATCATGATGAGTTCTTCATGTGAAGCGACACGTCTGATTGGCCATCGACCGTTAGGGCTGTCATCGTTGAATCGCGGAATAATATGAACATGGACATGTGGAACAATTTGATTTGCTGCTTTGCCATTATTTTGACCAACACTGAAACCATCTGCGTTTATGGCTGATACAATCGCCCCAGCAATAATGGGCACTAGTGAATATAACCTACCAACTTCATTGTGTGGCATTAATAGCAAATTATCGTAGTGGCTTTTTGGAATAATAAGAGTATGTCCTAAACTTATTGGATACTTGTCCATCAATACCAAAAAATTGTCATCTTCGTGAACATCAACATGGGGTAATCTTTTCGTGATTATGCTGCAGAAGATACACGAATTCTCTCCCAATTCGATCTATGATCGTTGTGACCTTCGAATGTATTTATAGTTTAGACACAAAACACTCCAAATCTTTTGTTCATTCCATCAGAAAATCTATTTTGACCTTAAATAATAGCCCGAGATCCTTATCCAAAATGATTCAGGTTGATAATGTCTCTTATCCAATGTTATATATGTGGGCAATAAGCGTACGAGAGTATGACCGTGCCAGCTACTCTTGCTAAAGCCAAAGAGGAATTTCCACTAGACAGCCCTATGATCGACTTCGTAGATACCAATTTGTCACCGGCTACGCAGTATCATTATATTCAACTGTTGAAGAGGTTCTTCGAGTCTTTGGGGTTAAATGGATCCCTAGATACGCAGTCTAGAGAATTTCTTAAAAGAGCCAAGAATGATCGTGAATGGGCCCAAAATGGATTAAAATTCTTTATACGTACGCAGAAGGAACGAGCAAATCAGGGAGAGTTATCCGAGGCCACTATCTGCAATTTCTATAAACCTGTCCGGCTATTCTGCGATATTCATGACATAGAACTCTCATGGAAGAAAATAACGAATACAATACCTACTGGGAGGAAGTTTGCAAACGACAGAGCACCGACCGTTGACGAGATAAAGAAGCTAATCGAGTATCCCGATCGCAGGATCAAGCCAATTGCTCTGACATTCTGCTCATCAGGCATTCGACTAGGTGCATGGGATTATTTGAAATGGAAGCATATAGTGCCTATGCGAAAGGATAACAAGATTGTGGCGGCCAAGATTGTAGTGTACGCCGGGGAGAACGAACAGTATTACAGCTTCATTACACTCGAAGCGTTTGAGGCCCTGCAGGAGTGGATGGAGTTTCGGCGTTTCTGGGGCGAAGATGTTAATGGAGATAGTTGGCTCATGCGTAATATCTGGGACACGACAACTCCTAAGAAATCAATTATCACATCTCACGAAGGAATGTCATCTGACGCAATTAAGAAATTATTAGAACGGGCATGGAGATCACAGGGTTTACGACAAGCATTGGATAGGAGAGTTACACGTCGACATGAGGTCAAAGCTGTACATGGTCTCCGCAAGTTCTTTCAGACCAATGCCGAACCTAAGATGAAATCATTACATGTAATGATGTTGATGGGGCATGATATTGGATTGGCGGCGTCTTATGCTAAACCCAAACCCGAAGAATTACTTGAGGAATACCTAAAGGCCGAAGACAATCTGACTATTTATAACACATCACGGCTCAACGACATCTCAACGAACCAACAAGCATTAGCCACAGAGATACAAGCAAAGGAACAGGAGATGCAGGCCCTTCGTAATGAGATTCTGGAAACAAAGACGACACAACAGAAGAAGGAAGATGAGATGCAGGTGTTGAAGGAGCAGATGGCCAAGATGGAGGAGTCGCAGCTGAAGATTACAGAGCTCTTAGAGGTGATGAAAATAGCAAAATCCAGCGATGGCAAGGTAGGCAAAGATAGGACGATGCTTGATGAAAAACGCAGGGTACGTGGACAATAATAACCAGAGCGTAGAGATGAAAGTTCCGGTCGATGGGTTCGAGATAGATAAAGCTGGCGTAGATGTGGTCACTAGTCATCTTCATAAACGAAGGGCGCAGAAATGATTGTATGGTTTTTGGCGCTAGTTCCTATCAGTCCGTAAGTAAGTAGAGTAGAACAGGCAGACGGATACAAATGCTGATGGTCAGACTCGTAGCGTGTCAGTTCCAATTGACAGTGTTAAGATGAATGGGGTAAAGGATTAGCTCTCCTTGCCTCTGGATGACCACATCGATCGCAGGTGGGAGCATTCCAGACCGATGGAATTTTCACACATCTGCTAGAAGAATCATTCATGTCCTATAAGGGGTTTGTAATATTTACATCTTAAGGTTCAATGTCTTTGACTGGGACGTCCACTTCCAAGTTCTTCTAGAACTGAAGTTTGATTGTCAGAAATGTCCGGTCTATCCTCCGGGACCCTGAGTGTGTTATTGGTCTAGTGCCGGATTAGGATTTCTGAGTAGGATATCCCTTACTACGATGCCGCCACTAATGCGGTAAGAAGGGTACTCTGTCGATATCCTGTTTAGGACTAAAGGTGATTGCTCTATTGGTCATAGAGATGTTATATATGCCAATACATATGCGAGGA
>JBAVTY010000831.1:0-3592 GCA_049696495.1 Candidatus Nitrosopolaris sp. | reverse complement strand
AAGTTTACTATCACTTCTGGACTGTTCATCGGATACATGTTCAGAAATATGAATGTCTGACGCAAATGGTACTGTGCTCTTGCTCCACCAAGCATTCCAATAGATGCGCTCATGATTGCAACAGGTTTATCATTAAATGGATTATCTCCGTATGGTCTAGATGCAAAATCAATCGCATTCTTTAGGACTCCAGGTATAGAATAATTATATTCAGGAGTAGCAATCAATATTGCATCTGCTCCCCTTATTTTTGATTTGAATTCTTTTACCTTTGCAGGCATATCCATCTCAAGATCCTGATTAAATGGGGGAATACCGTTTATGTCAAAGATTTCCAAAGTTGCATCGTCTGGGAGCAATTCTGTAGCGGCGCGTAAAAGGGCCCTGTTATACGAACCTGCTCTTAAACTTCCTGCAAAGCCCAGAATCTTTAACTTTGTTTCCATTTATTTCACTTACTTACAGTTAACTACAATAAAAGTATGTTGTGCCTGATAGAGTTCGCCGAGCATAGGTTTGCCTATCATGGCTGGTGCCCTGCACTTACCCATTTCGTTATCGTTCCCGCAGTGCATACGTTGTCTTCACATTGCACCAACCGGCGGATATTTTTCCGGTTGGATGGAAATTACCTCCCATGTTATCGGTGGTATAGTCGCGTATGTCTATGTCCCACTAGTATTTCCAGCTCTTTGAATATTTTGTGTAATCTTAACAAGTCATGAAGGTCATATCTGGCTTCGTATATGTGGAGCAGTTCAAACATACTTTGCGTTCCCAATATTCATGGTATTTTGTCTCGACAAGTTTTCAATTGCATTCAGCCGCTACCACCAAATCAGAAGTTAGAAGTTGATACAAACGAAGGACCTTCAACCCTTGCTGTGGCATTACAGTATGAAGGCGTTGTGAACCTAGCTGGAATAACTGCAGCACTAAAATTACCTGCAGGATTTAAAGCCCTATTTCCGCTAACAGATGACAGAACTAATTTCGACATCGCACTGTCTAGTTACAGAGGCCACATTTACCCAGGTCAAGGAATTGTTCCTTACTTTTCGGTAAATGTATTACCAACTGCAAAAGTCCAATTACCAGTTCTTGGCCCACTAGCATTGCATTTCCTTAGAAGTGATCAAAGGTCTATATTAGATTCTCTAAGTGATCAGAGCAATTTTGCTAGGGCACTCTCATTTACAAATACAACATTCTTTGATCCAACAACATTCCACAGTAACTTTGACTTTACCAGGAGCTATTACGCGCAATTTGGTAGATTCATACCTTATGATTTCGTAAATCAGGTAATACCTGTTATCTTCAAGGTAACCGGCAAGGAAGTACTAGATGTAGTAACATTGCCTCCTGGAAAAGCATCTCCTGGAACTACACAGATTTTAAAGATACCCGCTGGTGTTACCACTACAGTAAGGCTTGCTGTTAGAAATACGGGTGATGTTGCGACGGTGCCTGGTCCACTAATATTTGTCAGCTCAGGACTTAATCGGCACTTGGTATAAATGGTGTCAATCCTCGGACACTCTTCTCTACAATCATTCCAGTAGGAGTAGTGGGTCCATCGACTATTCCTCCAGGTCCATATTACAAAAGTCCACTACCAGCAAATACGAGAACAAGAACAGGCCTAACCGAAAAGTATATAGCTTTGGGGTACGATGCATGGTACTAGTATGTATGGTTTAGAAATACAGCTGCAAGTCCATTCCAATATAACCAGAAGGACGATGGCAATGTTCTTTTTTGATGATTTGAGAAATGAATAAAAAAATAGAACGTATAGCAATAATAGCATTCTTGGTTGGGATGTTTATTTACCAAGTAGCATATGGTAGCACAACAGAACAGGCGTGTAATATCGGATTCAGTGCGGGAAAAGCAGATGGTTTGAATGCAGTATACGATGGGGCAAATACATGTGATCTTAGCACATTAGCACTGACACAACATTGTAATACTGGATATGATGCTGGGTGGAAATAGATACTGTATTTGAATGGGTCGGATATGACATCCCTAATTACATGAGAAAAATGCGATTAAAATGCTGTGCTGCTGCGGAAAAGATGTCTGTAGTTGGGGTCCACACTATTTCTATGATGAACACTATCCTGAATTCACTACAGCTGGCTTAGGAAGTGAGTGATTGCGTTCCTTCATTCTGAATTTATCTCAAAACATCCGGAGCAAGGGAAGGAAAATGGCAAGTGAAGTATTATTATCAAATATAATTCCCTTTGCAGGTTCAGGTCTTGTGGGTTATGCTATAGGCTTTGCCTTGAAAAAGATCTTGAAGTGGATGCTAATCATCGTAGGGCTTCTTGGCTGGAATGTTCTTACTCGGCATTCAACTGTTGCAAAAGTATGGTTATGTGAGTACGATTAATTGGGATAAGCTTGGAAACGACACTTGTTCCTGGGTATGTCGTCAGAATTGGGTGTGGCATGTATCAGCTAAAGGGCAGCACTAGGTGGTAGTAACGCGCGCGGCTGGCGCGGCGTATCACAAATGAAAAAGGCGAGATAGTAAATATTCCAGAATGAGCGGAGGTTAAAATTATACAGAAGTGGAATGGCGTCAAACCCAGCATCAAGCCTACCTGAATTCTATATTTATCTCGCTGATTCAAAAATCAAGGAAATTCATAAAAATAGAAAGCGACGGAGACATTCTGTTCACTACGAGAATCACCACAAGATTCGATTGATTGAAACGCTGTTACAAATTCCATTAGCTGACCATAGAAAGTATGCATTATGGCGTATTGTAGCGCCATATCTTATCAACATCAATAAACTGACATATGATGATGCATACAACGTAGCGAAGAATTGGCTGAACACTTGCGACAAGATAAGACCATTAGATTTTAACGCAAGTGTCAAAATCAAATATACATTAAGAGCAGCAACCCGTGTTGGTTACCTTCCGATCGGATCGAGTGATTTGAAATCGGAGAATGGAGAACTTTACAGGCATATCTCAAATGCATTTGTGAATGATAAATTTACAGGTAGATCTTTCGTTTGAGCGATGATCGACAAATTACAACCAGAAGAATTTCGGTGGATGCCTGTCAAAGACTGGGTATAACTCACCTTATAATTACTGGAATCACCGCAGATGTATGTGTGCATACCGTAATGAGGGAAGCAAATGATTATGGTTATTGGTGCATACTACTAAAAGACGGTACAGGTGCCACTGATTATGGTAACTATCAGGCTGCAATAAAACAAATTAAAATGCAGGGAGGAGTGTTTGGATGGGTCTCCGACTAAAATAAATTCAAGGTAGCAGTCAAATCCGCTTTTAAAATGGCTTAGTATAATTAGAATGAATAAAATATTGACGACCAAGTCACTTATGTGAGTGCTGCATGGTAATAAAGAGATGTTGAATGCATAATATTATAGGTGTGTAGAGGCAAATGGCCTCTATCCCCTTACGAACGAGGTCAGGACGACATTGATTTGGACACTTCACTGAACACTAATGCCTCGTCGTAATCTTGATTTTGTTCGTATCATGAATTCAGTTCTTCCTTTATTCGTTTTACTAGGTCGTCTATAT
>JBAVTY010000830.1:0-2812 GCA_049696495.1 Candidatus Nitrosopolaris sp. | reverse complement strand
CTACATTGTCAAAGTAAAGGTCAATTCCTTCTTCTTTTGATGAAGATTGCAAGTATGCTTTTCTTAGCTCTGTCGAGATGTTTTCATCCCTTAATTCCTTATAGTTGAATGCATAGTCCACACCTGCATTGTTGACAAGCCAATTCACCTTTTCTTTTGAGCCAGCACTTCCTATAACATAGCATCCTTTCATCTTTGCAATTTGGCAAACTACTGTTTTCTATGGCAGCATTGTTGAGGTTGTGATGCGGAAGGCTGGCACTCATCGAGTATCCGAAACGGATTCTAGGACTTTGGTGGAGTTTTGGAAGCAGATCTATGACATTGACATATCGCCGGATGAAATCCCCATGCTGAAAGTGAAGATGGTAAACTCGGAAGCCACGTTTACTTACCCTCCAAGCATGTGCTTCTTTGCTGGCGGCGACTCTCTTGAAATCCCGGCTGGAGTTCAGCGGTTTATTGAGGGTAAAAAGTCAACTCTCAAGGCCAGGATGAATGAGGTGGCGAGCAAGGCAATACGCGATTTGAAGATTGGTGATTTGACTTTGGGTTCGGATGCTGCGATTACAGAACAGAAGACAGACCTTCAAACCCAGTTACTACAAGAAACCACGCAAAGACTATTTGGGAGAAATGTATCTGGCTGGGGTTCCGTACTCTCTGTCCACGATGAGCTCTGGTTCTTTCCCAATCAACTACGATTCTCATAGAGGGGCTGTAAAATGTCATCGTATGTCACAGCCTTTGATCATTTCAACGAGTATCGAAACACGCTAAAGATGACAACAGGTTCTGCATACCTTGACTCACTGATAGACAGCGTACAAGAGGGCCAATCGTACTTGTTCTATGGCAGTAACAAGGCGATTTTAGAGGGCTTGGTTCATGGATTGCTTGTGAACTGTGTCCTCCCAGGAGAAAAGCATGGTTTTGACTCGATGGCTCTCTATGTAAACAATGTAGGTTATTACTAGCCGGATAAATCCAAGGTTTTAAGTCCCGAGAAGATCGCAATCGTAACCTGGTATAGAACCTAAGATTGTGTTCAAGAATTTATTCGTCCAGATAGCCTATAACCAGAAACGTCAGTTATCAGTAGGCAAGTCTGCACCTTTCTTGGGCCTAGAAAACAAGACATTAGATTGCTGGTCGTCAACAATATTACCAAGTTCTTCAGAGAAGCAAAGCACGAAAAATACGCTGCAGACATATTGAAACAGACTCTAGGAATATTATGTAAAGTTTGTGCCAGAAACAGAATGGCGTTGATATGTACCGGCGATGCCAACATCACAAGTAAAGGAGTCATTCCAAGGCCCATCGGAGGGACATATTTCAAACATGCTGTGAATGTGATTGTTCATTTCGGAGAATTCGTTTCATATCCTCAGGCATTTAGGGCCACGTTAATCAAACATCAGTACTCAAAGACGCCCAAATCTGCAGTCATAAATGCTAGGAAGACAGAGGACCCACGATACTATTGGACGCTTTACATCCAATGGGCATGTTGTTTTATATCCTAGTTTCTGGGCATATAGGCAGGTGTTGGAAATAGATTTCCTAAAAGGGTATGACCTTGATCTATTGATCGATTTTGGGCTTGTTCTACTAGCCGGATTTCTAATAGGTGTTGAACGGGAATCTAGGGGTAAACCAGCTGGGATAAGTACTCATTGTTTTGTAATTGGGGGTGCAATGATTTTCACGTATATATCGGCTCACGTCGATCCGCATTCTTCGTCTAGGATAGCTGCTCAACTTGTTACAGGAGTTGGTTTCCTTGGTGCAGGTATTATTCTTAAAAGCGAGGCAGCTGAAAAAATAACTAACTTGACTACTGCAGCGTCTATATGGTTTTCAGCCTCAATAGGCATGGCTATCGGATTTAATTTGTATGTTATTGCCATAATTGCCATTGCGTTTGCCGTGTTTATACCCAGGATGCCCCATATTTCCAAGTTAAGAAATGTGGATAGATAAAAAAGAGTTTCTGAGGGAAGATCTGTTCGCTGCCCAACTTATACGCCAAAAAGACATAGATATCGAAAAGTCTTCAAACATCTAATTCTGCTCTGTCCCGTAGAAATATCGGCTTGCAGTCGACTATTCCTGCAACCATTCCTTAGGTTATCCTGCAATTCAAGTATACGAGATGGCTCCAGGATTGTAGTATTGAGTTGACCGTTATACCAAAGACATAACATTGCCCGATCGCCCAAGCGATATTTCTCAAATGCCCGATACAACTCGGGGTTTAGCCATTCCGGCGCCTTCCATCTTACCTTATCTGGTTTACTAGTACTACTCCACTTATCGATGTGAGTCTGTAAATGTATCTCCTGGTGACGTTTATGCTCGAATGAGCTCAGAAATTTCTGTCCCCAGTCTTTGCAGACAGTATCTTCGATCGAGGATTTTATTTATCTGCGAGCAGCAATGATTTGCTACAGAAATGAAAATATTTGGGCTTCCTTTAGGAGATTCTGGTCTTCATTGTATCGCAACAAATATTTTCACGCCGTTTTGTGAACCCAAAATCATTCCTTTGGTTGTCGACACCGGGACCTCGCATACAACCCTTAATCCTAAGGGTGCATACGACCTAGGAATAACCTCGACAGTCATAGGTATGCTGAGTACAGAAGGAGCTATAACAGCTACTGGCACAGGCCACCGCCCTGTTAGTAATCCTTTCCAATATGTACCTACAAGATCTGGATACCATTCTGATGCAATCATTGCCTCTACCACATAATTCAAGTCATCTAATTTATCTAATGAATTCTTAAGGTCATTCTTCGCTCCC
>JBAVTY010000829.1:0-5215 GCA_049696495.1 Candidatus Nitrosopolaris sp. | reverse complement strand
ATCATTTACTTCATTACAAGACCTTGATCATTATAAGCGAAAACCGCTGAAAATTAGGAATAGAACAAGATGAACCTGGGACTACAAGAGAAAGAGGTGCTTGTGACAGGGGCAAGCAAGGGACTGGCAAAGGCTTAAACCATTTACATTATCAAATGACTGTAGGTCGGCTTAAACCTTCACAATTATCATCAGGAAAAACGGGTCAATCCCAATAAAACAAAATCTCTTGCTGCTTGACGCGGCACTCCCACCCTTAATGGCACCTGATAAAGCAAAACTATCGTAGTAATGAATGGATGCAAAACGAATCGTACTATTCAGGGTGTATATTCGCGGTTCTTTTCCAATATAACCAACAATAGTTAATTCGAGTCGTGCCCGTACAAAATCGGGATTCACTTTAGTAAAGTGCTCGTTTGGAGCAGCAAATAACGGAAAATCATTCGCAACTTTTGTCATCTCTTTCGCGATTTCTTCTATGCCTGTCACTGGTTTTTTTTAATTTCATCTACGAACATCTTTGTGTGAGTGGTTCCTGCGCCACAAATAGCAACATTATGAATTAAGTGAATCTTTTTATTAGTATCATCATGGCATGTTACTTCTTTCTCATCTTTAAAATATGCACGGCTATCTGACGCAGTTACGATTGCATCCTTACCAAGTAGACAAACGATTAATGTCATTTCGTTTGATATTAAACGGTGCGATATGTATTTGTAACATGTAAAGTGTCGCTTAGTCTGTTTGATTAATACGAATGGTTCTAAAATCCTAAGAAGTCAATTTCCGCGAAGCTCTGTCCATAAACTGTCGAATACACTTTAGAAATAGATTCAAGGATCTAAAGAATCGGCTTGAACTGAATGAATAGACTGATGTTTTGTAGTTCTTTGGATCAATGGAAGCTAATTTTCCATGTAAATATTTCGGATAAATTGGAATCAAATATTAAAAAGACCGTCAAAAATACGGAAGAGCAAATACATGAAGATTCTGGTTCTCTCAAATTATTGCAGAAGATACAAAATAAAAATAAAAAATGAATATCGATGAAATACAGGATCTAGGGAGACTGTGTAAATTGATAGACTATGGAATGGTTAATCGATTGTTAAATAACGAAGTCTCTATTTATGGGATCGGGGTGCTTGGATTGGGGTGTTTCAAAGGAGATTTAATACGGTTTCTGTTTGCTTGGTTTGCATTGCACGGTCTTCTATCGACCTTTTCACTGTAAGAATCTTGAGCCTAATTACATCGCGTTTGAAGAGAACTTTGAACCAATTTACTATCACTCTTAATTTCTTTTCTACTGTTGGAAGATTTCCCAAATAGTAGGAACCCCAAAGCCACGAAGCTGTAAATCCATGCTCTATTATAAAAAGTTCTAATCGGTGTTACGATGATTATATGTCTTTCTTCTTTTTTTTGTAAAATACCTTGACCATCTCTCAAGAATTTACATAAAATCAAAAGGAGAAGATACTCTCTGTAGGGTAGAAATCACTACATTCGCACAAACCAGCTATTGGTTTGTTGTTGTTGTTGTTGTTCCTGTAGAAAGAATTGAACGACAAATCACACAGATCTACGATATGATTCGTAGCATACGCTGCCTATCACAACAACGGGATTTTACCGAATATACCGTTGATAAACCATGACAGTAACTTATCCATCCTTCAAAGAAATACCTAACCAAAATTTCATCGAAAAGGAAAAGTGTGCATTTCTCAAGAGAGTATTTCATGATATTATCAACAATTATCTCTCATTCTCCCTAATCGTCTACAGAGTATTTTGAAGGGATCCAAGACATCTACCTCAATTATTCCTGGCAGATGCTCAATATTAGGGACGTAATTGCTTATGATATAAAGGCCTTGTATTCTGACTTCTATTTTGACTTCACTACTTTTCAAATCATCAGAATCTGAGCTGTTTATAACCTGTGATGAATTTGCAAAACGTTTCTGTTGATCTTCTAATGGATATTTTCCACCATGGATTGAATCTTCAATCATTTTACATAGTTGTGAAATCTTCACAGCTATATACCTCTCCAATTCTGAACTTTAACCTTTTGTTATTCTTATCATGAATGCTGCTTAGTCAGGTTATCTAACGCACACTACTGGTTGGTCTGCTCATCATGTTTTCCAATGTTCGGTCGATAGTATCAAGTACAAGTAATACAAAACATCAATATTTCTGCCATGGTTTGGGATGTTTTTGAAGTAGTCGTCACACATATAACAAAAAACGGGATAATCTAAGGTCTTCTTACCGCAGGTAGTACAGATTGAATACATATCCATGAATAATTATTAGAACCTCATGTTTTCTTGAACTCTCATGGTTACGTTAACTTATTGCGACTAATGATAAACAGACAGAATGCGTGATTCTACATGAGGTGATAGGTTTTTGACTAATGTTAGCCGGTTGTCAGTTGTATTATACTCCTTTAACCCCTGCCTCATTTACGATGGTCGCTAATACAATTTTGGTTACAGAGACAGCATATTCAAAATTGATTGTAGATCCAACATCGGTTTTACTGTGATAAGTGGGGTTCCCTTCGCCTCCGTCGTATACCCCAACAACTACATATCCTAATGCTTCGAAAGGCATGTAATCACTATCGTATATGGGTCCTAACATAACCGGTAAATTAGTATAATTGACTGCCATCTGTTCCATAATTTGGCCAAATTTCTGAGAATCTTGATCGTTAGTTAATACCTTGTTACCCATATCTCTTTCGATGATGACCGCTTGACTAGATGATGGATTACCTACCATATCCAAATTAATCAATCTAAATAAGTTTACATTATTTTCCTTGATATGTTGGGCATAGTTCTTTGATCCCCACTGACCTTGTTCTTCTCCAGAAAAAAATGCAAACTTAACGCTATCTCTCAAGGTTACATTAGAAAGAATGTTCGCCATCTCTAAAACTACCGCTACGCCACTAGCATTATCATCGGCTCCTGGAGCTCTCTCCTGTGCATTGTTGATATCCTCAGTTCTACAGTCGAAGTGAGCACAATCGAGAATAACTCTGTCAGATGTACCTTTTTTATCACAAATAACATTTTTTAATTGATATCCGCCTTCTACGTAGTCATGAAAGTAGACGTCGGCATAGCCGAAAGTCTCGAGCAAAGATTTTATCCACTCACCAACTTGAGTTATATATTTTGATTTGGAATGTCTAGAATGAAAGGATGAAAGAGAAGTTATCCATGTGTGAATATTGTTTAAGGAAACTGAGTTTAATAGAGGGCATAGAAGTGGTTCTGGTGATGCTGATTTTGTTTTTAGGGAAGGCTTCAACGGTACTGACGACCAAGCTGCAAATTTTTTCTCTGCTGGAATCCCCAAAGTCTTATCTCATTTTAAATGACTAAAAAGGAAGTTAAAAATAGATCGACGGTTCTAATACAAAAGAAAGTAGACGTCGGCATAGCTTGGAATGGATATGACAATGCTCTGTTACTTGTTACGAGGACAATAGACAGAGTCATGACTGGTGAAATTCTGATTAAGGATTTGGTAGTATCCAAGATTCTAAGACAGGATTTATACAAGGGCGGATATGGGAGTGGCTGGTCGGACCATCCGAGTCCAATGAAGCACGAGAAAAAGCCAGAAGAAGTGGTATGACTAAAGGAACTGCAGGCGCTGAAGAATAAATCAAATCAAAAAGATAATGCATTAGTAATGACTCTTGATAAAGAGAGGCTAGAACAAAAACTAGGCGAGGCAATAGGTCTTGAAATGGCCGCACAAAAGGCAGTAGAGGAACTTTCGTCCAAAGGATTGTTGCCTGACGAGCCCCCTACAAAGAAAAAGTTGGAAGGGATGAGAGAAGAAGCGAATAACCATCAGACACAGATGGAAAATTTAGTTACAAAACTATCTCAATCAGATGGTATAGATTCGTCAAAGATTCAAGAGACGGCACATGAGACTGAACAAAAGGCAACAAAAATAATGGAAACATATCTGGGAGAGAACCCGGATTCTCAGGAAGCGATAGAATTCCTGTGTCTTGCAGATTCTCAATTGGCTATCGTAGCTGATTGTAAACACTGGAAGCGAAACGATCTTTCATCATTATCTTCATGTGCGAAAAGGCAAGCTGAAAAGGCATGCAAATTATTAGCTCATAGAAGAAAGATTTCATATGCCATTCATATTATATTGACCCTTCATGCAATAAACATAAGGTTCGTTGATGGAATCCCTTTGGTACCGGTATTCAAATTCGATTCATTCGTCGAAGAACTTCCACTTCACCTTTCTGAGATGAAAGTCATATCTAGAAATCAGACGAGAGCGAGCTGCTGAATAGAGGATAATTGATGTAGAACTTGTAACCCGTATTCACATTCAGTATATAACCTGGGTTCGCACACGCTTAAGCTTGTCTCCTCTATACTTGCACCGGCTCTATCGAATCGCAAGGACTTACATGTCACTCTGTTAATACGGCATTAGCAGGAATGGCCCTCACCCAGCAAGCCAATACAGCTAGGTTCGACCTGTATGGAAAAAAATCTATTTTGTGCATCAGCCTGACGGAAAAATGCAGGACTAGTATTTTTCTTCATACGCATAGGACAGCCAGGAAGCAGTCAGAGGGAGGACGGTGTTTTCTAAACGAAGTATCGAGAACTATGCTGTAGATAGATCGTTTTCGCTGTAATGGCCATCATCTCATAGGATTTTTTCTGTCAAAACCAAACGTAATTCCACGATTATCGCTGAATTCCATATAGCATACCTCGTCTATGGAACTAATTAGAGAAAACATATGTTATGGGAAATAGCTTTTGCTTCTATTTGAAGAAAAGCAAACCGGTCCAAGCCTTTATTCGATTTTGATATCTTTCAGTCCCCCCGTTGTTTGTCCAACCTCTATGATATAGCCATCAGGGTCTCTTATATAACACCGAATCTCAATACCATGGTCCTTTGGTTCAGTAATAAATTCAGCTCCTTTGCTTTGCCATTCCTATAAGAGGACCAGATATCAGCTACACGAATAATCATGAAGTTGCTTGCTTCCTTCGGGTTCTGGGGTGTGTGTGAAGGGTTATAGTTGGTTTATCGTCAGTTGGGCCACCGCCTACGTTTAAAACTATCCAACTGTTGGCAATTTTGATGATAGTAGGTTCACCAGTGCGGATAATCTTTC
>JBAVTY010000828.1:0-2906 GCA_049696495.1 Candidatus Nitrosopolaris sp. | reverse complement strand
TGGCCCGCTTCGTGGATTATAATCGTCACCACCAGCGCGATCCACCCGTATGTCCACGGTAGATAAGGATTCAATCCTGGAATAAGCAAATTAGATTGTGGACCTAGATTACGCGCTCCAGCTCTCGCTGCAGCGTTTGGAAACGTGGCTATCAAAGACATAGCAATGAGAGATATTGCTAGTGCAGTTATAATGGGCATGAGGTAAATATTAAATTTGGCATAGATTCTCGCAGCCTTTGTGGTTGCGACCTTATCAAAAAAGTCCAAACCAAATGGCGTATGAATCAGTATGAGCGGAAATTTCACTTCAGCTCGAATTCTGTTCTTATTTTACTGCTGATCCAAAAGTACCAGGTAATGCATATCAATTGTATTTAAATTAATAAACCGTTAGCTTAGATACGACGCTTCACAAACAGTAGTAAGCTCTTCCTGGTCATCTGATTGTGCATTGGTACATTAGACGTTATGTTCGTGTTCACTTCCCTATAGAATAAGAATCAAGATGAAGATTCAATTCATAGTTTTTGAAATGGATGCAAAGGACTTGATGTAACAGATGATATCTTAAATTCAGACGAATCTCTTTCCTCCTAAAATCAAGTATCTAATGATGGACGCGTACTCTCCACGCAGGTATCAACTTTGACTCTTGCATTAGAAAAAAATAGGAATTCCATATTTAACACATTTGAAGTCCCATATGCTACCTCCGTCTTTTCGCTACCTGCAATTGAAGTCATGTGCGACTTAAAATTACTACCCCACTATAGGAAATATAAGGGTATTATGTTCATACCATAACGATTGTAGGTTATCATTAATTGAGATATGTGCCATCAAGTGCTATACGCATACACTACTTAATACTACAGACGGTCAGTTATTTATTGAAAATCCAATTTAGAACAGGATTAGAGTTAGTCAAGGTGGATGAATATATAGAAGGGGGAGATGTTACGAAGATAAGGTAAATGTTATCAAGACATTGTAGCACACTGTGGCCCCTTGCCCAGAAGAGCAGTTCATGGATGTTGCTGAGAAAGTAATTCCCCGAGAATTACGATGGAAATCAGTAGGGTGTTCGATAAATGTACTAGAGCGCAGATATTATGGATAAATTGCTTTATATCAAAGCCCTTCTATCGTTAGGATTAACCCTAACGTGGCCACCACTACCAATTGTTTAATCATAACCCAACGGGAATAGTTCTAGCTATAAAAGCGCAACAGGAATAATCTTACTCCCTTTGAGGACTTCCTTAAAGTAGAATGCCAATTTTATGGGCGTACGGCATAGACATGCGAATGCTGCAGGGGATATAGAGTAATTTAAGGTTGGCAGCCTTTAACATACTTGCGATACATAGGGTGTTTCGATCGCGATAGAGTTAATCAGACTAATGCCGGATTGATTTTTAGCGCCTAGATCTCGCTCTTTCAAGCTTTTGCTATCGCAATAGCATAACATTACGAACAACGAAATTGACCGGACGGATAGGACGTGGAAAGCTTTCGGTCTAAAGAACTGCCATAACAAGCATTGCAAATAATCTTGATCAGACGTGACGAAAAACAGGTACAACTAATAAAAGAAGCATCTTTTCACTATACTAGATATCCTATCATTAATATTGAATATTATTTTAGTATTTAGTTCGATGGAGTGTAAATACTCGTTATCGGGTAAAAAACGGAGCTCAATATGAAACATAACGAATTAAACAATATCTTTACAGGATTTCTGTTGTCATTGATGTGTGCCTACATTTTCGCCTCTGTTTCCCTTTTTCAACCGAAGTTTAATAATAATGCTTATGCTCAGGTTTCATTTAGTATACCAAAAGCTCAATTGATCATTCAGAATCAGAAAGTCAGTATGTCTCCATTTGTCTACATTGATGATGGAAAATTCAAAAAGGTTGGTTTTCCAGCCCTAGCGGGTTCTAATACTGAATTCAATGTCGAAGAAGGTACTCATATTAGCTTTGACTTTAGTCGAAAACCGCTGAAGGTGGAGGCGTTTATCGTGGATTATGACGGAGACATTCCCTCTCTTCTACCATTAAAGAAAGTCGGGTCTAAATCTTTTGAAATTGCAAGTCTGCCAGGAATATGGAATATAGAGATTCATGCGACTTTTCCGGGAGGTCAATACTTATCATATACAGCTTTAGCAAATGTACTGGGTAATGCCGAGTCTCTGAGTATTAATTCAATTGGCCACGAGACAGCATGTAGTAATCAAAGTAACCTCAAGGTTCAAAGTGTAAGCGATAGCAATAACAAAGTTAACAGCTTAGCAGTTGCGCAAACTCTCAATGGTAATAATAGTGTAAATCCTAATACCGGTGTATGGTCCTCTACAGGTAAGGGTTCATGGATCCAATTTGATTTAGGGAATGAAAAATCGATTTGCAAACTTTTGGTCGGATTTGCCAATGGAGATAAGGAAATAAATTCTTTTTCAATACAGACCTCAACAGATGGCATACATTTCGCTAACCAAGGAACTGTACAAAATACAGGAATGATGTCTGGAGGAGAGTTGTTTAATATTCCTAATTCTCCTATCCTTGCAAGGTATGTCAAAATATTGTTTCAAAGTAGTGGACAAGGCGAAATATCAAATCTCAAGGTTATAGGAGGTGACGGTATAGCTAACGTGGGTAATGCTGGTGGAGCCAGCTCTACCAGTGGAGGAACTGGCATAGAGGGCGGCAAAGTAGGGATTGGTCGAGGTAATGGAACTAATGCCGCACGCAGCTAGTGTCAATGAGGAGGCTAATGGAGTCAATAGCCTGAATGGGAATGTTAGAATAGCAATGGTTCATCTGAAACGGTAACATCAACGGAGGACCAGAATAGCAAAAGCATACTTCCAACAGTACTAGAAAGCGTTCG
>JBAVTY010000827.1:0-2556 GCA_049696495.1 Candidatus Nitrosopolaris sp. | reverse complement strand
GTAATGTACTATCTATTGCAATAATGTATGGGTCAACTAGCTTTTCTTTTACAAACAGACTCACCATAGTTGCTATCCTTTCTTTGATATCTGCAGATATCGTCGAAAGCCTTCTATCAAATGTCCTTCTGTCAGGAAGACTGGTTAATCCACAAGCTTTCATTATTCTTCTATTGTATGGATAATAGTCCATAGCAAGAAAATCATGTAATGCTCGATTAGAATCCAATCTCAGCCATATCCTAACTACAAAACATCTCAGTATAACAGTGGGAGGATAGACATACGGTCTCCCTCTTCTTTTCTTGTGTGATTTTGGCCAGGTTATCAGGTCTATCAGATATAGAATGCTAATTAAGATGGATTCTGAAGTACTTATTGCGGCTAGCCTTCTTTGGGTGAATCTGATCGTTAGTCACCAAAACATTAGACACCCTCGGCTAGCTTTATACTAAATTATCAATAGAAGTTGGCAAAATGAAAACATGGAATTATGTCCCAGTCTCACCTATTTAGAAGATTCTTAGACCCCTGTGCTGGCATGATAGATCAGGAAAAGCGAGTCTTTGTATGTACTTCTATTCTTCTTATCTATTGGTGTTCCACTAAATGCAAAGAATACCGCATTTGGCATAGCGGATCGCATTGCCTCTGCATTAAACTTGTACTGAGTACGATGCGCCTCATCTACAAGTGCAATAACTTTTTCATCTGTATGGATATGGTTTTCCTTACTACCAAACTTTTGGATGGTAGTCATTATCGTTTTGCCTCTAGGATTTCTCAGAAGTGATTCTAAATTTTTCATATTCGCAGCTCTTTGAGGGTCTGGAAATCCACACTCCTTAAACGTAGTATGGATTTGCTCGTCTAGTTGTTTTCGGTCTGTTACTATTACAATAGGTGGGTTTCCGAACTTGTACAGGAAGCGGATTCGCGCTTCTAGATGTGTTAGAACAGGAGCGGCCTAAGATTATATTGTTAGACGAGTTAGATAAGTTCTCAAAATCCTGGCAAAATAAATTACTTAGTCTCTTAGAAGGTGAACGGATCAAGGTGGATCAGCAGAAAAAACAATATGACTTTACCATAAAAGCGACCAAAGTTTTTGCAACAGCTAACGATCTGAATAAATTATCGGCGCCGCTCAGATCACGATTTAGGCGACTTCGTTTGCCCAAGTATACGAAGGAACAATTCTTAGAGATTGCTATCAAAGTTTGTCCGAAACTTTCCCAGGAAACGGCTTTACTAGTAGGTGAAGAGATATGGAAGGAGGAAGGAGATATTCGCGATGTTATCAGTGTGTCTAAATTAGTCAAAAAAGATGATGGGCCGGATGAGATCCTTCAGATTATCAGAACCATGGTCAAATATGGAGAGCCAAAATAAATGACTCCTAAAACTTTATTGGATTTTGAGAACGCTATATTGGACTTATTCGAGGAGAATAGAATCACCCTAGATGACCCCATTTGACTATATAAGATCATTCTGAGGAGTTTTTATCAGGTGATCCTAGTGATCCTAGTGATCCTATACTCGATAACATAAATTCGTCAAGTCGCTTCGCATTTGCTCTCTCTGTTTGAACACTTTTGTAGTTACATCAAATTATGTTAGGCAGTATAGTCATTTTCCACTGCTGGGTTAGAGATGGAATGGATAGCATTAAGGCCTAGTATACCTAGCCTGTACCTAGTTCATTACACAGGCCTATACAGAAAAATAGAGATCTTAAACTCTCCAACGTATCGATGAACTAGAATCAATAGCAGTAGGTAAGAAAACAAAGATATGGTAGCTCGATCAAATCGAACTACGGCTACACTACGTCTCATGAAACGACCTTGAAACGATTGTTTTACAGATGTGGTAATAGGATGTAATAAAACATGAAAATCATGGCTCTATTATTGCTGCTACCTATGATGTTACCGTCGCTGCTTGCTATCGGTTCCCCAGGTAAACTAATAGCGAACCCCTCTGTTTCATCAATGATTCCAGTGATTGTACTCAAATCAAATACTGATAACGCTGCTACTAACTACTACTAGCAACTGCTGCTACTAACAAATACTACAGATTATAAATCAGGCTTTCAACAAGGGAAGAGTGTAACTGGTAGTAATACTGGTCAAGTATTTACCAGCATAATCACTATTAAAAATACTCCGGTATATTGACACCGACATCAATTAATATTGACCTGGAAAGAAGCCATCAATAGGGCATCAAAAAAATAGACAGAAGCCAAACAAAAGATGAGGAGTAATAGAAGCTAAATTAGGGTGTCGATGGTTATCAACCCAATGTCAGTTCATAAACTTTCCAAATTTTTTCTTATTGTATCCGTCTTTATTACTCTAATTTCTGTAGGTGCTGTCTACAGCTCTGTGAGAGGAGCAGAAATTAGCATTGAAAAAGACGATTTACAATCACAATCTATGACCCACTTGTTAAATTCTACGGATTGGTGGAATGATTATCAAGCACATAAATTAAGAGAAATAATCTACCAGTTGGAAGTAAATCTAAACCCTACAAATCATACTA
>JBAVTY010000826.1:0-3204 GCA_049696495.1 Candidatus Nitrosopolaris sp. | reverse complement strand
ATTTGGCCATTTAATCAGACACCCCGCCTATGTCCATGTTTATATTCTACGCAAAATAAACAGTGGCAACTTTACATGACATCGCTAGACTATCCACCAGGACCTCACTCAATTTTACCTAATAAATTATTCCGTCAATTTATGCGTGACCCGATCAAGACATTGACCGATATTGCAAATACCTATGGAAATATTTGTCATTTTAAATTCGGAAGACAGCATATCTACTTATTGAATAACCCCGAATACATCGAGGGAATATTAATTCGAGACCATAAAAATTTTATAAAAAGTAGAGGGCTTCAAGTCTCTAAACGCCTTTTAGGTGAGGGTCTAGTAACTAGTGAAGGGGAATACCACGATCGTCAAAGGAGACTAATTCAACCTACATTTCATCCAAATCGTATAAAAGGATACGGAGACATCATGACGAGTCATGCCGTACGTATGCAGGAGCGATGGAAAGACGGAAGTACGTTGGATATCCATAAGGAGATGATGCATGTAACATCAGAAATTATTAGTAAGGCTGTCTTAGGTTCAGATATTAAAGCAGAAGAGGATGAAGTTGGTGTCGCCTTGCAGACTTGTATGGAATACTTTAATCGTCTCCAAATGCCTTTTGGCGAGCTGATTGAAAAAATACCAATACTACATATTAACAAGGGTTATCAAAGTGCAAAAAAGAAGTTAGATTCAATAGTATACAGCATGATTAAGGAACACAGAGATAACGAGACTAAAGGCGTATATCATAAAGAAGACTTACTATATACTCTGTTACAAGCACAAGATACCGAAGCAGGAATTGGAAGAATGACCGATTTACAATTAAAAGATGAGGTAATGACGATTTTCCTAGCAGGTCATGAAACAACATCCAATGCGCTCATGTGGACCTTTTATCTCTTATCGCAGCATCCAACTGCAGACGATCGTCTCTACGCTGAACTCTGTTCTGTACTTGGTGATAAAGACGCCAAAAGAATTCCAACCGTTGAAGATATACCAAAATTGGAATATACCGAAAAAGTGTTAAGAGAATCCATGAGGCTTTATCCACCTGCGTGGACTCTGGGCCGCAAAGCCATAAATGATTACAAGGTTGATAAGTATGTAATACCTGCCGGCTCTATCATTCTGATGAGTCAATACATCATGCATCATGATTCTCGCTATTTTTCTGACCCGGATACCTTTTATCCAGATCGTTGGACCAAAGAAGCAAGGTTACATCTTCCTAGATTTAGCTATTTCCCATTTGGCGGAGGTATTAGGGGCTGCGTGGGTGAGCCATTTGCATGGATGGAAGGAATATTGCTACTAGCTACAATATGTAGGCACTGGAAGATGCATCATGACAGGGATCATAAAGTTGGACTAAAACCACTTATCACACTCCGTCCAAAATATGGAATGCGTATGGAATTAGAGAGTAGAATATAAAGACAACAAACTCATATCAGTCCAAAACAGTTTACTCCATAACGCATCGGCTATTGGTCCGTAAAAACACAAGCAGTTCTCAATGGCTGATTTTGTCTATATTCATTAGACAACATTGCAAGCTGTTTATAACGATGAAATATGATAGACATAAAAATTGGTTGCTATATCACGGCAGCCTCCTTAGATTCTCTTATGCTGTTTGTGTCAGTAGTGTCTAGTCCACATGACATAACATAGCATAACATCTTTTCCAAGTTGCCTGGATGCGAATTAGTGCCATTATCTGGCATAGTCACAATCCCTGTTCTTAAGAATTTGTTGATCACCAGCGAATCAATCATCATTTGTACTGTTGGTAAATAACCAAAGTGCGCTAGGCCACAAAGAATCATATTTCCAGGTGGGTTGACCCATGACTGAAAAAACGGCCTTCTAGACAACTACATACCCGATTAGTAGGTGTTCCTGATAATCTGATTTCTGCAGTATATGGGGGATTACTGGTTGATATTGTTTTTAATTCTTAGACATTAATGCACAGGAATGTCTCTATTCTACTGATGCCTATTCTAATGTGTATCTTTTCATTCCTTGAACTAAAAACCTACTGGATTATACAACAAAGATTAATTGATAATGTTTTTCAACTGGATATGTTAATCTTCTGATAAGATGTTACATTATGCATGATTCAAAATCTAGTACAGCGGAATCATCATCTGCATCACTGTGCTATCATAGCGGCTAACTAGGTCATATAATGATGAACATACAAATAGGGTGCGTAAATAGGCCCTTCTACAGTACACCCAGGGGACAGAGAACAATGTACAAGAACGAAACGTCACTACCTACGCAAGTCAGAAACTTCATTCTAAATCAAATAGTGCACAAGTCTAAAGCGGGCATAGTCCTAGGCTTTGTAGATCCTAACGGCACACGCATATTTAGCTTTGGGAATATGTCAGCAGCTCGTAGCAACATACCTGTAAATCATCCATGAAAATTCTTTTCTGTAGGTTGGTATTCTAGATGTCCTTCAAGCCGTTCTATACCCAAAGATAAGACGTTAATTATTTACTGCTAGGTAGACAAACAGACTGCGTATCTTCTGTTCTCTTCTCTCTAAAGTCTCATTCTCAAATATTGACGTACTAATCTACAAACCTAGTCTCTTGTTTATCTTCTCAATAGGAAATGGATAAGTGTTCTTTTCATTGGATCTTGCGAGTTCGTTTTCAATCCGTCTTAAAACTTCTTTTAGCATGGCTCTTCCTTTTTCAGTCTTACTGGCTTGAACTGGAGTCAAGTTTCCAAGTGCAGGTATCTTCATATTAACCCAATTTTCATAATAATTTTGATAGTAATCATCGATTTCCTGTATGACCGTGTCTGGCTCTTCCTCATACTTGTCTAGATGATAATCGTCATAATCGTCATAATCATCCTCATTTTCCGTTTGAGTACTAGAGTACGGTAATTCTTTGTATGTATCACCGATATGTGTCAAGTATTTCCCTGCCAGAGATTGTATTATTTCGTTACAGTTTTTAAGTAGTTTATCGGAAAGGCAATCAATTATTAGACTCTTTCCGGATATTGATAAATTTCCAAGAACTCTATAAGGAGTATATGTTTCTTTTTTGATATTGTTACTGCTTGTACTTTCTACTTCATCATTTTCTAGTACCCACAGAAGTGTATCTAATGCTACATGCTGATCTGATTCTGGTAAAATCGGTAATTCTTTTTCCC
>JBAVTY010000825.1:0-2948 GCA_049696495.1 Candidatus Nitrosopolaris sp. | reverse complement strand
ATACAATTGTAATAGACCACATGCCTAATAATAAGAAGACTATTGATAAGGTAGACCACGACACAAGGAAGAAGGGATTTGTTAGGAAGTACGGTAAGTTATACATAGTAGAACTAGATGCATTGTTAGCCATTGTACCAGATGAATTTAAGTCAATAGTAGAAGGGGCGGTTGACCAATTCTTTGCTACACGTATTAATCAAGATGTCCTGTCAGATAATCATCTACCAGAGACAGTAGATAGACTAATCCGGGAAAGGGTTAGTCTACTTATCTAGCTAGCCATTCATATTACAAATTTGAATCCCTCTTCTAGTGTTGCGTAGTGAAATTAGTAATCACGATATTCGATTCGATTTGCTTTAGTAAGTGAGGCGTTTAATTGGTACATTGACTTTACATCAGAGATTTTTTGAAGCGGCCCAAATGGACCTTGATGCAGCCAAAGCCTTGATAGATAGAGGATTGTATCCACCTTCTTTATATCATTTGCAACAAGCATGGAAAAATGCGTTAAATCCTATTTTATATTCAAGGAAATAAGATTCAATAATACTCCTGAAGCTACGGTATATAATAACATTCAGCGTAGACTAGGACACGATACAGAAGAGTCCACCATAATACTGTTAAAAGACATTGCTAATTTGGAAAAACATGCTTATGAAAACAAGCTATGTACAACTACAGATGCGAAGTTGTCTGTGGCTCTTCGACTTGCTATAAATGCAATTGACGCTTACATATCTTCCTTCGACCGCCTCGTGCAGCGGTTAGATTTGGAAAGAACCTATATCAGTAATGTTAGAAATTACGCACAGTTCGTGAACACGAGGTACGAGTACTATCAGAATTCTATTATAGCAATTGGCAAGCAGCCTGATATGACTTTTCTTACTATAATATCTTGTATGGTGAACCTATTTCCATGTTTCTACAAAATGGAATCAGTTTGTAGATACCCGCTAGACAAATTTGCATATGATAATCTAAACTTGCTATCTAACTTAATGCAGCCAGTTCAAAAACTCGTTGAAATGAGATTTAGTTTCTCTGGAGTCGAGTGACCTGAGATAATGAAGGTCATAGTTATTCTCTTTAAAATGTGAAATGGTAAGCTCATAGATATTATCAAATGTGAAGGAATTTTTTATTACAAGCAAATCTGGTGCATACTCTGACCTTCAATTTGCGTCAGCGCGTGATACACAGATATCTTGTGAAGTGTTAGTTTGAACTAGCAAACGTCTACTAATTAAAGATAATACTGACGCTGGGGTCTTGGCACATATTGCCGCGTGTATAGAGCCAACTATTTATGTCTCCATTGCTGCCGTCTAGACATTCATCATCTGCAGAACCATTAGTTAATGTATACAAAGTATGACAGCGAATCATGGTTTGAATTATCCTCAGAAGTATTATTGTGAACTGTAACTACCCCATATGTTGCATTTCGCATATGTTCCAGGAAATCAATCAATTCTTCATCGCTGAGAGGTGTAGTGCAAAGCGTAATTGCTCTTCTCAAGTAATCCCTTTTATTTTTATTTTCTTTAGCCGGTTCTAGATTAAGGTGTGTTTGTTCTGAATATGGAAAGGCGATTTTCGGTTTTGAAGGGTCTGCTGGATTAGGCAATTTAATGGTATCTTCCTTTGGGTTCGATAAACTTAACGCTACAAGATGGTTATTATTCCCGTTCCTTGAATTGACTTTTTGCTTGATTAACGTTGGAATTTTGTCTTGCAGAGATCTAATCATTCCGTAACTATCAACCAATCCACTTGCCGCAGCTGCTTTAGCCGGATCGCAAAAATGACCTGCTTGAATCCTACCTTGTCCTTCAGCATTAGGAAATGCCACGTAGTGCGCTTCAGCTGTTAAACATTTATCGCAGACGTACCCTCTAAAGCCGAATATTTGGAGATTAGCCGTATGATCCGCATTGTAGGTTCCGATTGGAGACTGCATAGAACTCATAAGAGAAAAAGGAAATGGGATTCTAGATTGTGTTGGTTGAATTGCGGAGACAGCCATTTTGGCAAGCTCCACAAGAACTGCTTCCGTGAACACATGTTGATAATCAAATGGCTTTGTATCATTTGATTCATTAGATAGGTCTGGTCGAATATAATGAGATTTTTCCTTCTGATTTATTGCTCCTGTCATATGTTTATGATTTTTCCATCTGTTCCAATGTGGTCCGCGCGCATCTTCCGGAAAATCCCAATTTGAAACACAGTTTCCAATCCCGGCATGACAGTTACTTATATGACGATACAAGTTCCATTTTCTACTGGACGGCTGTCTACATACAGAACAGGAATATTTTGGAAATTTCATTTATAGTCCCATTCCGCGATCCGTACACAATTCTGAGTCACTCATAGTCGCTATGGGTTTTATTAGATATTCGTATATAATAATATTGCGTATAACTAGTAAGAAACGGAGATGGCATCTCGGATGATGTTGTGCTTACGCGCCTACTCCGGCTATGATTGTTGCTTCGCTATTGTATATTTTTCTTAGGAGCGATTGCTGCTGAATACCCGGTCCCCACTGGGTTAATCAAAACAAGGTCCGTGCGGTCGAGCAGACTGTCGGCATTGTCTTCCAGCTCGTAAGGCATGTGCGTCTTGATGCGTCGTGGCCCAAATGATCCCAGCAATAGATACACGGAAGATGATCCCGGGCCCCCGTTATAAAAGAAAGTCACAGGACTCGGTGAACGATATATAAAAGATCTTGTCGGCCTTCAACAGACGCTTGATGTGGGAAAGGATATTTTAAAAGCTGTGGGATCTGAGAAGACTAGCTCGATGTTAGCACAACAATATATAGCAGATCATAGGGATGAGGCTCGAGAATCATACCTTGAAATATTTAAAGCCATTGCAGATGAGTTTAAAGAGAGAAGGTTTGTACTAATATTTGATCAGCCATT
>JBAVTY010000824.1:0-18450 GCA_049696495.1 Candidatus Nitrosopolaris sp. | reverse complement strand
CTACACCTCTCAGTGATGAAGATTTCTCCAACTGACCCGATAACTGGTCATGTTGGATTAGCCGCAATCATAAAGAACAAGTATTTCAGAAAAGTAGTTCATGCAATTGCAATTCTTTGACGATAGTCATCGACGACCCAGAGTATGCCACCAAAATAACGTGCCGCAATTTGGTAAGGTACTTGGGATCTTTCGATAGCCAGGAGGCAAATGATAGAATCGAAATTGCCAAGAATAATTATAGTGCCATCGAAATCGCGCCCCTTTTCATCGCAACTTGGAGGGCTTAAATGAATCCATGAAACCATCTTTAATCTGCTAGTAGATTTATCATACTATTAGTAACATTGCAGGCATCATAACTTCGGATTGGTCAACTAGTTTTTTCTTTGCTCTAGAAGTAGAAACGTTTAGGTCTTGTAAAGCTGCATCGAGATATCTCTGTTATTTCTTACTAATGAAAATAAAACTATAGTTCTAAGTTCTAAGTGCACTATCTAGTTGTAGTTGTAACTCTGATATCATTATTGTAAAATAAACCCATTTGCTCCAATATTGATATGTTAAAGAAGAACTTAGTAAGTTTACAGCTGAAAGAGGATTTTGTGTACGCTGAATAAAACCAGTTTGGGTTATTTATGAAACCTACGCAATTTCATTAGTTCCTCGTGCGACTGCTCCAAACTCTTAGTTAGTACATCAAACAGGAACGCAAGTTCGTTATCAGAATATGAAGAAAGAAGTTTGTGCATTCTCATACTAACTGGAGTAAAGATAACCTCTAGCTTTCTTTCTAATTTCTTCCTTACAAAACAACTTTTGGTGTTTCTATCATCTTTTTGGCAAACGCATACGATGGGTCATCAGGTTTGGTCATCACATCGGACCAATATGAAACAAAGCCATCTGTCATTTTTCGGCCCAGAATAATAGTGTCTACGGGTTCCGTTAATTCGAATACATAATTGAGTCCCAGTTCCAAACCATCCAATCCATTTCACCGTTGGGTCCTGCAATGTAGCTGTCTACTGACATTTGCGCCTGTAGTTTTAGTTTTCTCAAGGTCTTTCATTTCCCTCGTATGCGATCCTCAAGCCTTGTATGTCGATTTTCTTCATTTGAAGCAATGTCTCCATGACTCTTTCCGATTTATTTGCATCCTTGTCTTGCAACATTTCGCTCAATACATTAGCCATTAGTGTCCTGCCATGACACGCCAAACTTGTCTTTCAGCCATCCGCACTGATCTTTTTCTCCACCCTCCGCGAGGTTTGACATATCCTTTGATATGCCGGAAACTATTTAAGAAATTCTTGGGTATGGTTTTGGTTATTGTATTGGTTTTATTATGAAATCTATCATCAGACGTCATACCTACTGCCGGCTTCTGTTAATGGTATTCAATTGTACTATGCACCCGTTGGCTGCGTGTTTACGAATTAGAGAAAAACTGACGATAGATTTGGTCTTAATAACATAATACTATGCGTATTCTTGCAGAACTAGCCTATCTGTAACATGCATCATAGGGATAGCAATGTTGTGGATTTGCAAATGATTTTGGTGTAATTAATATGGAGAGTTGAATTAAGGCGCCCCCGTATTAATTTATGTCATTTCATCCGAATCTTCTAATTCTTCTAGAACTGCAGAGGACCTTTCATTATCCTCAAACCTAATACACTCCTTCCTTCTCGAGTCGACATCATTATTAGTTATTCTATCCATTCCAAAATATATACAAAAAAGAAGCAAGAAAGTGTAACCGATGTAGGTAACCAAAATTGTTACCTATCTGTATAATTACAACATCTTTATAACACGCTTACTTTTAGTTCCTGTCGCAGCTTCTATCTCCCCAAAGAACGACTAATTGTAGCCTTGAAACGAGTAGGTTTCTCAATACAATGTGTCTCTTAGAAGAGGGTATCTTTGAAGTATTGTATCCATACTTGAATTACAAATGCTATTGCGACAATTCATAACGAAAAGTATATGAGCAACCAAAATGACTAGTATTCCATTTGCTTTATACGTTCGTGCTCTTGTTGTTGACGGGTGCACTGGTAATTGTGTTATGGTGTACTGACACGACTGCCGCCAATGTCATGGAAAGAGATGCCAAGGTGATCCGTGGGAACAAGTCGTATGTGTTTGTGAACTGCAAAAACTGCCAGAGAGGAAGTAACAGAGCACATAATAAGAGATGTTCTTTTGGGGCCCGACCAAACGCGCTGAGGGAGATAGGCTGCGAAGGTTAACATGGAAAGAAATCATGCCTTAGATATCTTCTCAAACACAGGAACCCACAACAGGTAGGTGCGTGCTTGCAAAGTAGCGATAAAAATGAAAGAGCAACAGATTATGTACCTTGAGAATAGATATTTACTTGTTTAATACAGAATTAGATAGATTATCTTGACAAATAATCCTATAGTAGTCTTTGATTCAGGCGTAGGTTCCTTATCAATAATCAGAGAATTAAAAAAACAGATTTCTCATGAGGACTTGCTTTACTTTGCGGATAGATTGCATTTTCCGTACGGAAATAAATCTCACCAGGAGCTGTACGAAATTATTCTAGCTTCGATAAAATTTTTAGAAAACTACAAACCTAAAGTTATAGTAGTCGCATCCATGACACCCTCTGTCCAAATATTAGAGAAAGTCAGAACAAGGACCAATTCCCGAATCATTGGTGTAATGCCACCTTTAAGGGTAGCAGCAAGGTTATCAAAGAGAAAACATATAGGGATTATGGCAACACAAGGAACTATATTTAGTAAGGAACTAGATGCACTTCTGAGGAAAGAGGTAGCCCAAGATGTACTAATAACCAAATTCGATGCTTCACCGATAATAGAGCTGATAGAAAATGGCATTTACATTTTTAATGAAAGAAAAACGTTTGATACCATATCCCACCTACTAATGCGCAAGCTCGAAAAAGCAGATATAGATGTAATGATTCTATGCAGTACTCATCTTCCGTTGGTAAGAAATTATTTTAATTCTCTGTTTCCACTAGTAAAATTTGTAGATCCGTGTAATATTGTCGCCAAAGAGGTGAAAAAATTTCTTGGTAATAATAGGATGCTCAGAAGGAGCGGAATAGGGCGGTTGCAAGTAATAGCTTCAGGAGGAAAAGATCACTTTGAACAAACGGTGCGTTTGATGGGCATTAGAGAACCTATTAAGAGAGTGAATCCGTGAAAGTTTCTCAATACTTCAACACTGAGACGTTATAACTGGTTTAACAGCTACAATGTATAATATAATATGTCACAGGTTATATGTTGATTTCATTATTATTGCCGCCGCTTTGTCGCTGTCAAAAGAATCCTCCATGAGATATAATTCTTGCAGTAATAAGCCAAGCTATGATCAATCAGGTGCTAACAAACTTGAAAATGCCTACGTATAAATATAAAAGAGAAGAACCCTGGTATGAAATTCGCATTTATAACAGCATGTGATAAGATAGACAAAGAACAATTTGATAATCACTCGTCTGGGGGGGCGGTAGATCCTAATTGCTTCATAACCTGTAACTGTTTGCAAATTGAAATCAAAGTTAAAGCGCAAAAACACAGATCAATTGCAAGTACTGTGTGCGCTTTTTGAACAATAATCAACACACGTCAATTATCTAATAGCTTACAAGGGACGTGTCGTCGAGACATAACTGCATAATGGCCTCGAAATTACTGGATGTAAAATATCAATAATTTGTACAGAACCTAATCACGCTATATTTATATAATTTGAACCCTATAGTTACTTCGTCTTCGAAAGGACTTCCAAGAATAAAGCGAAAATCTCTAGGGTTCTAGAGTTTCTTATGCCCAACTTGGATTAGAAAGTTAATTTTGCAAATAACGCTATTGAGTCCCTGTCTTCACTGATTTGTTAGCGACTGCTGTTATCGATTATTAATACAATTTCTTCTCCCATTCTAACGACAAATATTTCTGGTTGATAATTCAAAATCCCATTCTTTTTAAAATTACTGCAAGTGCAAGGGAGATGACCAAGATCACCAATGCTGCTAGTAATATATCATTGTAGGCCACGATTGGAGGAGGGGTAGGGTATTTCAGGAATATTGCAATTACAATAATCGTAAGTAACACTAATGATCCTATGGCCACAATGGCTATAGCATGCCTGGCTATTTCACCGCCATTCGTCCTGTACTCCATGTGAACTCTGATAATTCTAATTTAGAAGTATTAAAGCCTAGATCTGGCTTCTCTTCATCAACATGGGTGCATTAAAAAATGCTCATTAATTTGGCAATGGATTTCTAAGACAGAAAGATTTTCTTCCAAAGGAAGTTTGAAGCCGCTTGAGCAAGCGATCCTAATTTAAAAACTAAGAGAACGTCTTCGATTAATGTCTATTCGATTGATAAAACGATTCAAACATGAAGATTGAACGGCCCATGTTCAGTAGGATCGAGAACATACTACCATTTTTTCATATAGGCACATGGCGTATTTATTCAGAATTTGATTGTATTTCTTCATATCTTGTGATTATTTGAACATAGTATGCGTTAAATTTATAAGATCTTGCAGCTCACAGAATATGTGTACTCTTGTATTCTGAAGATTAGCTGGAGGTCGGATTAGAGTTGTTATTAGATGCGATACTTCAGCTAAACAATATAGAAAATGGATACATACTCGCGTTTGCAATAGGCATACCCTTAGCGGTTTGGGGGTATCTTTCCTATTTGAAGCAGGAAAGCGTAGTCAAGAAATTACCTCATAGATAATGTGCTACAAGCTGGCAAGATATCTATGATATTGGCAAGAACTTAATATCTAGGGAGTGAAACAAACGATCTACAGAGCCCCCATTATGGGAAAGGAATATCTAAGGTCGGCACTTAGCTAACATAATACTTAACACTAACCTGACATCCAAATAACTCAGCCAATGACGTTCATCCTTGGGCAGTGAGATTTCCTTAAATTTTAAAATTCTTTATATTTCAACCATAACGACATCCCTGATGTTGAAATTCTCTGATAGAAGTGAGTAGCGTTATCTTTATTAAATATCATGCCTAATCAAGTTCATGTACTCGCGTATTCTGAGAATTCAGAGGAGGTGGGATTAAGGGTTGTTATCGGATGCAATACTTTTGCAGCTCACTACTATAGAAAATGGGGTATGGTATACGTTCGCAATAGGCATTCCTTTAGCGGTTTGGGGCTATCTTACTTATCTAAATCGCCTTAAAAAAGGAATTACTAGTAGTAGAACTAAGGGACTATCTGGCGAGGATACTACTAAGGCACTGTCTAAAATGGGCGGCTTCTAATAGAGATCATAGGCGAACTGCCTTTCAGATCTTTTTCCTTCTTTATTGTTATATTTAGTTAAACGGACAGAAACAGACACGGGGGCATGATTCCATATCAAAACGAAAACGCCAGCGGCCACTAGGAAAATTATTTCTCTCATGACGAACGCTCTACTTGTAGTGATCCATCATAATCGATGGGTAGATATGGACGCAATGAACCTGAACATCTCGCATAAGAGCAGTGCAGCCAGCAGGATTAGATAAGTTAGTTACCTATATGTTGTAAGACAAAACACGGATTTGTAGTAAATCCGAGTGGAATTACTACAAATTAATTTCTACTCTTGTTATCAAGAGATTGATTCGCTGTAAGCTCTTTCTCCCACCTGTGCAATGTCGAGACCTATCTCTTCTTCTTTCGGCGTAACTCTTACACCACCGGGCCAAACCCAATCCATTACTTTCCAGATTACGAATGTTATACCAAATGCCCATGCTGCTGCAGCCGACGCTCCAATAGCATTCACGAGTAACTGCTTCGGGTTTCCAAAGAACGCACCATTATTCGCTGCCGGGTTTATTCTCGTCTCACTAAATAATCCAGTTACTAGGGCGCCTACGACACCACCCATACCGTGGACTGGCCAGGTATCTAATGCATCGTCCACTCTCCTGCGGTTCTTTAGTATTAAGAGATAGAAGCAAACTGTCGCACACGCAAATCCCATGATTATGGATGCATAGGTACCTATGTAACCTGAAGCAGGCGTAATTGCTACTAGCCCTGCTACTGCACCAGAACAAGCACCAACAGCACTCGTCTTTCCCGTATGTGCCCAGCTAAGGAACATCCACCAAATTGCAGCGACGGCTGTGGCTATATTCGTATTCTGGAAAGCTTGAGTCTCCAAGAAACCTGCAAATCCAGCACTTCCTGGGTTGAAGCCAAACCATCCATACCATAGTAATGTAGCCCCTAATAGAACAAGTGGAATAGAATGTGGCTCAAAAGGCGCCTTACCGTAACCTAATCGCCTGCCCAGAAACATCGCAGTCACCAATCCTGCAAAGCCCGAGGTTATGTGGATAACTGTCCCTCCAGCAAAGTCTTCTGCACCGAGTGCGTTTAACCATCCTGGATGTGTTCCCATAGATCCCAAAGACCAGTTCCAATGTCCGGCAAAGTCATAGACAAACGTAGTCCACAGTACAACATGTATTAGAAAAGCACTCATTTTCAGCCGATCGGCATAGCCTGCAATAGCTAAGGCTGGAGTAATCGCTGCGAACATCAACTGGAACATCACATAGGCCAAGTGTGGAATGCTAGGAGCATAAACGTCAGCGGGAGCGTTATGAAACACATTATTTAGTCCGACCCAAGCAAAGTTACCAATGAAACCTGGACCGAAGCCAGAATCTGGTCCAAACATTATAGAATAGCCGTAAACTACCCATTGAACGCTAACAATAGCATATACGAGAAAATTCTGCAGAATTACAGTTAAAGCATTTTTTCTCCTCGTCATTCCACCATACAGGAACCCTACTCCACCTGGAGTCATTATCATGACGAAGGATGCTGCAGCGTACATGAATGCAGTATCTCCAGGATCTATGCAAGGTCCATAAGGAGCAGTAGTATTACCTGGAGGGGTCTGTGCTTTGGAACAATGGTACTCTGCTGTGTTAATTGGATTATGAAGAGTTAGAATTGGGCTAAAATGACCTACCCCTATACAATAAGGTATGTTGGTATGGTTGACCTTGGCATTAGGAAAGCAGTAAGGCTGTGGGGGTGCTGCAGCCAGAGGTGGGGACTGACCGATTACATTATGCTCGCCAATAGCAAAGATACCTGATGTTCCAACTGCTATACCAGCTGCGATAAATACGACAGTCCATTTATGGACTAAAACAGTCGACTTATATGTTCCAAAACTAGAATTCATCGTCAAGCAATTAACCAGACTGCTTATAGATAAAAAGTTTTTTATGATCAAAATTGTTTTTTATGATACTATGCCAATCTTTGAAATCTATTGTTATACGGAAAAAAGATGAATAAAGGCAACAGCACTTCCGTATTCTAATAATTACGAATTGCCATACATTTCTGTTGTTCAATATATATTTTCTAATGGCTTTAACAGTCCACAGACCATTACATCACTCTTGATGATGGCCAATTCTCTGACAGACAGGGTCGTCTTAGCTGCTGGAAGCCTATAACTGGCAGATTTACGAAGCGAAGTTTGTCTTAAATTCGGAAAAAGCGAAGGAAAGGTACCTGAACTTGAATCCTCAGTAAATCACCTTAAGGTTATCAAAGTAAACATTTGAATCGCCTTTTGTCCACAAGCCTATCGGACCTCCACCCATGTAGTTCTGATCATTTCTTTGTAAGAGACGCACATCGTCTAGATAACCTGCGATGCCTTGGCCAGCTACTACTGCCCTAACGCTATGCCATTGACCAATTGTTATATTGGCATCCTTATCTTGCGTACATATCAGACCCTGGATCCCAGTTTGAGCTTTGCACAATGAAAATTTGTGATTCATTGCGTCAGCCATTAGAACAAAATAATGATTTACGTCCTGGAACCGAACGATCAAACCTGCTGCGCGTTGCTCTTCTCCTGACATTATCTTGAACTTGACGCTTGCTTGAAACTCACTGTAATCTCCTCCCGGAGCTATAGCTATATGATATCCTGATCCGGTCTCGTTGCTCGGTAATCTAGCAAGCACATTAGGTTTGGAGGGATCAGTCTCATCCGGCTTTACAATCCAGCTTCCTTTTTCTTGCTGGCCAAGCATATTAACGAACGCAAAATTGGGTGTCGGAGGGACCACGCAGTACACACCACACGACATCCCAGTTTTTTCTTTGGGAGATTCAAAATTCCATACTTTGGAATTACGATATGGATCGCTTTGTGCAGTACTATATAGTGCAAATATTACGATCGGTACCGCTACACTTGCAGCAATAATGTATCTTTTCTTTCTACTTTCATGCATATCTTCCCACGAACGCATTTGTTGTCCTCTACTTGTTAGGGTTCTCCGATCCAGATAAACATAATAAGTTTATGTCGATTCTCCCAAGATTGCGAGAGCCATTACGTACTTGCCGCATGTCTTTTACTTAGTTCAGAGCTACAATTTCTGATGTTATCAATATAAAAGAGAAATAATCTATTGCTTTCATCCTTATCATTAAATGGTTTATTTGTTGATGATTGATAGCCGCAGAAGTATTTTTTGTTCCTGACTGAACAGGATCTTATTTTTTCTTATTTTTTCTTCTAATAATGGTCGGCTATCCATACACAATTGAAAAAGGACTAACATACAACCACTTAAAAATTAATATACAACCATTTCAGTTATAGGTGGTATATGGCAGAGGCAGATATGGCGATATTCATCGCCACCGCCGTTTCGCTTGCGATTGTTACAGCAATACAATTCGGAGAACGTGCAATTAGGTATAAAAGAATAAAAGAAAGGAAGACTGCAGGGACTATGGGCTTTGAGTACGAATCTTCTGGTGAAACGGAAGAAGATAGGAGATCTTCCCCCATTTAATTTTCTTGATTCATACGAAATAGTTTGGATTGAAGTAATGTAATTCTTTACTAGATTATGCGGGTAAATATAGATCTAGACGAACACATCGTCGCAACCTTGCCCAAGGTCTGGGGAAATCAAGTAGGCTTTATGGGTTTGTTCAAGAAAACCAAGGAAGGAATTTTGGCTCTAACGAATAAGAAAGTTATATTCATACCTGAATGGGTCTTCGTTACGCAGAAAGAAAGAGTAAAAAAATACTTTAGTGAAGACCAGGCCAAGATTACACGAATAGATGGTTATTCAGAGGCACAATTGGATGAGGATATTACTAAGTACTCAAAAAGTGTTCTCGTGTCATTGGAATATGTCATTAGCGTTGAGAACGTAGAGCTACGCAAGGTAAATTTCTTGAGGATAAAATTCAATGCCAAGGATAAGACGAGGATATACGACTTTGGTCTAGCGAAGACTTTGACCAATTATCCTGTTAGACAACCCTTACAATACTATAGTTTGGATTGGAGCGCTTGGATAAAGATGATAAAGGCGTATCTACCAACTCAAGTCTGATATTAGCGACTCGGAGTTCAATGAGAGCTTTGCGTCGAGCCACGCAATATATTGCTGGAATTCAAAACGATACTATCTGTTTCTCTTAGCGATTCTTCCAAGAACATAACATCCGTGATTCTCTTATTGTAATCGAATAATTCGAGTTCGTAAGAATTGCCCTTGGGTCTATATAACGCTAACCTCAATAAGGCTGCCCCTTCATAATCGTCTTTAAACGTCTTGTAATTTTCTGATACCTTAAGAGCTTTCAAAAATACCCACCTGGTATCTAAAATCTCAGAATCTCCGTATAGTATGAATTCGTATGAATGATTTGTTTCAACAAATCTCATTTTTATCTCGTGATCTGGCCACCACTTTATGACCTTGTTCCACGCATTAAGGAGTGTTTTCTTCTTGTCGAAGATCAAAATTACTTTTGTGCGTACCTCGTAAAACTCATATCCTACGCCCATGAAGGCATCGAACCATCTAACGCTCTTATCAGTCACAAGTAATTTCAGTAACTGATGGCCATATTTAATTATTAGATACAATATTTTATTCTACTGATAGGGACAAGATTAGGATTCAGATTCAGCATGTAAACGAAACCTGTTAGCTGACAATACGATAATGATGATAATCAGCTACTCTAATATCGTGGTAGCATCCAATCTAGATTTGGACGACGGTGACAACCAGCCCAGCTGTGTAACATGACTTATATTTTGGTGTTATGGTTTAGGATTCATGGTCAAAGGTGGTAAGAGAGGTGGAAGAGTCAGAGACAAATGGAGAGACAAGAAATGGGTTGTAGTAAAATCACCTTCGGCATTTGGAGGCGGTTTTCTAAACTATATTCCGATCACTGCTACTGAAAACGCGAAAGGACGTGTGATCGAGAACACGATGTTCGATATCTTAAAGCAGGATCCCACGCAACATCAGATAAAAGTATTTGTGCAAATAGATAAAATTACCGAAGGTAATGCAACGACCATTTTTAAAGGTCATGAATATGCAAAAGAATTCCTGCGTAGTTTGATTAGACGCGGGAGTTCAATGATAACTCATGTACACGATTATACGACAATGGATGGTTATACATTTAGAGTGGTATTAATCGCCCTCAGTCAAAAACGACTTAATTCGTCCAAAAAACACGAGATTAGGATGATCGCTCATAGAGCGCTAGAAGATAAGATTCCGAAGCTGACCGTCGATCAATTTGTTCAGGAAGCAACTATGGGTAAGATGGGTGCAGAAGTCCTTGTTCCAGTGAAGAAAATCGCACCTTTGAGACATATAGGGATTAAGAAGACAAAATTAATCTCAACCCCAGAATCGAGAGCTGTGCTGGAGGCGAAACCGATTGAAGTAACACTCTCTTCAACAGAACAAGCTGATGATGAAAAGAGCTAGTACTCCTGGGTTATGATCCAGAACGAGAATATTAATTTCTCTGCTGCTGAGATTAAGATTATAGTACATGCGACTGAGGAAAAAGATCGTATTTTGGAACAACTAAGTAGTACACTTAGTGTTCCTCCTGATAGTTTTTCTATAGTATGTACAGAGGGTCATTGGGGAAATGAAATCCTTCTGCTAACAGGTATTCTTAGTAAGAACGAGGCAAACTCTTTGTACACCAAAGTTAAAGCTTATCTAATCAAAAACAATGGCGAACTACTTTCAAATTTCTTTGATGAGAAGGGAAATCTGTACGTAAGATTGGATAAACAAAGGATATGCAGGGGAAAGGTTTCTCTTTCAGATGGCGACTCCATTAGAATCAAATTCAGGCACGTGACTACACATGGATCTAGCAAATCGATCGTTCAGTAGGATGATTTGGTGTTAAAGAGAAGAGATCTCTGCGTGCACGATTGTGATCTTGAGAGAATACTCAAGACGGCCGAGATTTTGGGGATAGATGAAATAGGTGCGGCGTATAATGGTAAGGCTCAAGAAAATGTCATCTATCGTTTGAACAGACAGCCACATCTAGTCAGTAATTATCCATATCTTGTGGTTTCTGACAACATTGGGGAACTTTCTTCGCCTGGGCTGGACCTTTTTGTTGTTAGAGATTATGCGAGGGTGAAACATATTCTTAAAAAAAGAGTGAGAACGCGAATTGGTTTGGAGATTTTCCTAGCTGACATACGCCGTGCAAACGGGTCGAGTGTAGGAAAATGGTTTGAACAGATGCGAGACTTGTACAAACTTTGTCAATCGATTAAATGCCAATTTATTCTTTCAAGTGGGGCAAATTCTCCGAGAGAAATGATACCCGCTCGATCCTTTGATTCCTTATTAGAGCTTTGTGAAGTAAGACCAGAAAGATACTGGCGAGAACTTGAAGAATGGCTCGAAATAAAACTTGGGAAAAGGTGCTATACAGATGTTGAATAGGCGTGATAAACGTAGATATCTAGCTGTATGGAATGGTGACCACGGTTGTGACCACCGCAGAATAGTCGAGTTCATCAGTAAAAGAAATTCAGAGCTATTCGGTCATATAGCAACGGAAAAAGCCAAGATAAGATTCATCGATATCGATGAAAAAGAGATCATCATACTTAGTTGTAAATTGGAAATGCTAGGAACTTTATTATCGACTATTGTCTTGATGCAGCCGCCTATGGTATTGTTACGCATTTCAGGTACATTAAAGGCTTTACGGACGTTATTGAAAAGAGATGCAGAAAAGTTTCTTTGCGCCATTCTCTCTCCATAGTCTCAAGGAAGTCTTCCACGGGATATATCTTACTCCAGGATGACAATTATGGTACGTATTTAACAGGGCAATGCGTATCCATTTATCGGGGATGAGGTAAGTGATCGCTGCTCCAGACCGAGTTAAAAAACAATGAAGATCTCGCGACGAACCGACCCAAATGACATACCACCGACTAAAATCTGTGGCTTATATTAAATCCGCTACGTCTGATTCACGTAGCAGCAATATTTATCGCAAGATTAGCAATATCTTATATTCACATCAACATTGCAGCTTCTCATTATCATTATCAAGCGTGTATCATCATAAACTGTAATTGATATCGTAATAGGGACGTTGAGCACAATTTGATGAAGTATTCATAGGGGTTTGTCAGAGTAATCAAGGATGTAATGAATCCTCCAGAAAAAAAGAAACACTCCTCACGGTTCTAAATTAACAAAAAAAACCAAATAAAAGAAGTTTGTGGGCACCAATTAGCTGTGCGTATCACCAATGGTGTTTCTCGTCTGGAATCAGACCTATCTGTTCTCGTTCGAAGTACCTTTCCAGCTCCTGTGTCCATTTCTCTTTGGCAGCACCACCACCAAGGCCCTTCCTTCGCAGCCAAAACGCAATGACGCTTAGCAAGAACACAGCGAACAGCATAGTGCCAAAGATGTATATCGATACGTCGTAAAATAGTGGGTCGTATTGTGGTCCTATCTGCATTAGCAGATCTTTAATTGCTGTGCTGATCATCGGTACAAGAATTAGGATAGCGCTCATTATCATAATACAAAACACGAATTCTATGATATATACATTTTGGTTCTGAATCCTCATAACCAATCTTCATTATAAGGAGACAGATTAGTTACGAGTGACCATAGTGATGCGGCAACTGCCAATTGAGAAATTGGATGTAACCAATCGGCCTATGGCATAGATTTGGTTCTGCCGAACGACTTTAGAACAAATCTCCGTATTACTCCTCCTACGACAGGGTTAAGGCGAGAGTGAAAATTCACTGGCGAGAAGTAGTCGAACAAGCTTTTATGAGGAGATCAAATGCCAAATGCCATGTTTTTAGACAATACAACCGGAAGCTATCGAATTTACTACTTTCGTCGATTATCTGGCAGGAGGGAAATCACAGGTTCATGATAAGATCCAGGACGCAATGGCCATAATCAAACTTTCAACATTCGTACGTCCGCTTGGTAAATCTTTAGTATAAAGCTGTTCGTTTAGATAAAAAAAGTTTTAGTGGGCTTAAGCCGTGGCCTCTTTACTCGGGCTTCTGGCTCTGATGAAGAAAGCTACTGAAACGCCACCAAAGATTACAACCATAGCAATGATGAAGAGTAATGTTGAATTAATGTTGGTCCCAAGCATCGGGGTTCCAGAATTTCCCAGACCTATACTTGCTGCGCCTTGCACAGCTGAAACTTTCTCCCTAGCCAGCTTTAGCTGTTGCTCTATGCCACCCCCCTGTAAAGACCCTCCGCCGCCATACCCCTGTGCGTTCACCATCTGAAATGCAGGCAGCGCAAACGCAGAGCCCATCAAAGTAACTAGTGCAACCATTGCCATCAATATTGGCTTATTCATACTAAAATAGTGCTCTTGCGATTATTTAACTTTTTGGTATATTCATGGTGTTGCCTAGTTGGTTTAATCAAATGTAAATAAGATTTCATGCGTTTCGGCTTAGCTTAACATGCATCACATTATTGACTAGTATTCACCGGTATCTTAAGGGCTAGCACCTATCACCGCCAAACTAACATTAACAACCTAAATTTGATGTTGGAGTACACATGAAAATTAGTAATGCTGTCCATTTATAGACACATTCTAATTCATCCAGATTTCATGCACTGAAAGTAATTATCGAAAGCCTCAATTCCATCCCTAACCTTTATGATCAGTGGTCTCGCCTGTCTTTCACCAAACTAATCTCCCTAGTAACATTTAAGATATACGTTCGAACTCCTCCTACTACATGGCCCGCATGCATGCTCATACTCGAGGTAAGTCTCATTCCGTTCGTCCAACATCTAAAAATTCACCTCCATGGCTCACGTCGAGTCCAGCGGAAATCTCTTCTATCGTTATTCAACTTTCTAAAGAAGGGCTCACGCCCAGCGCGGTAGGGACTAAAATGCGGGACGAATACGGCATACCCCTTCTAAAGACGATCATGGATAAAACTATCACTGAAATAAGGAGTGAAAATGGAATCAAGGAGGATATGCCCGAAGATTTAAACCAGCTGGTACAGAAAGCTTTAGCTCTACAAAAGCATTTGAGAAGCCATAATACTGATCACAGAAACGTCCGTTCACTTGAATTAATAGAAGCCAAGATTCACAGATTGTCAAAATATTACAAGCTTAATGAAAAAATACCCAAAAATTGGAAATATGCTTCAGTCATTGCCCAACTAGAGTAAGACCATCCAATGTACGGTACCAGCCTTCATGAAGCTGTAAGACCTTTTTGTGAAAAGGTTAGATCGGCAGCAGAAGATGGCAGCAGTGCTTGCATTATGACTCATCAAGATGCGGATGGCTTAATCTCTGCCAGTATAATTTCCATGACCTTGTTGAGATTGGGTGCTAAATGCGTAATAAGGACCATTTCTGATATGGCCCCTGCTGTCATAGAACAAATGAAATCAGAAGCTTATGATTTCTACATAATTTCTGACCTTGGCTCAGGTTTGGGCGGTATGCTGAACGAAGCGCTTGGTGACAAATGGATAATCATTGACCACCATCAGCTCTCTGAAGAAGATTTGACCGAGCCTTGTGGAAAACAAATTCTAAACGCTTTCAAATACGGGATTGATGGCGGATCAGAGATTTCTTCTGGCGGATTAGCTTACATCATTGCTACACAGATCGAAAAGAGAAATTGGGACCTCTCATCTATTGCCGTAGTATCTGCAATATCAGATAGACAGGATCAAGGAGATAAAAGGGCATTTGTCGGTATAAATTCGGAAATTATGAAGACAGCTGAGTCGCACGGACTCATTAGCGTCAATTTGGATCTAATGTTAAGTGGGCGAGAAACAAAACCCCTCCATAAAGCCCTAGCTTCCACGTCATCCCCTTATATTCACGGTATAACTTGGAACACGGAGAATGCCTATTCTGTAATTAAGAATTCAGGTGTGAGGATGATGGAAGGTGGTAGGTGGCGAGTACTCGCTGAAATTCAACAAGAGGAGAAGAGCATAATTCTGGATGCTATTGTCAAATTTGTCGCAACCTCTTCAAAATATGAGACGGCGAACCTGATGGAAAACCTTGTAGGACACACCTATACAGTTGTAGAAGAGGATCTAAGAAGTCAATTACGTGACGCTAGGGAATTTGCTACGCTTCTAAATGCATGCGCAAGTGCTGGAAGGGCAGGTATAGGTGTTGGAATCTGTATGGGCGATAGGAATATCTCTCTGAATGAGGGGGAACAAATTGCCGATACTTATCGAGCGATTCTTGCAAAGTCCATCTCAAACATCCTTGCTGAAAAGTGGCGGACTATTGACGATGGACGAACCATTTTTGTCAACGCAGAAAATGCTATAGCTGACGAGATGCTGACGTCGGCGTCTTACTTACTCAGTGGATCACCTACATGTGATCGAATGATTTTCGTGTGGACGAATACCAGAGATGGCATGCACAAATTTTCTTGTAGGAAATGCATGTCTTGCAAATCTGGATTAAACTTAGGTTTGATTGTTAGACGTTGCGCAGAATCTGTAGGTGGAATAGGAGGTGGTCATGCGGAAGCTGCAGGATGCAAGATCCCGTCTGGCAGACTAGAAGAATTTGTATCTAAGGTAAAGAGGATAATACTTGACTCCGACGTTGGTTCAGCCTGAATTATCTGCCTTTATTCAAATAAGGTTCTTAAAAAAAAATGAAATGTACGCAGTATTGAGGTCGTTGATCCCTGATAACATTAACTTTCCGAAGGGGCTATCGATAGAAATATCACCTAGGGCGAATGATAATAATTTACTTCTCAAGATCTGTTGTAACGTCGGATTCGAAACATTACTAAATACTCTGGATGAACTATTAGAGCATATTTCGATAGCACAAAAAGTGATCTCACATGCTTGACCCTAAACTGTTAAGAGAAAATCCAGAACTTGTGAGAGGTATGTTAGCGAACCGAAAATTTGAATTTCCTCTAGACCATTTGATTGCACTGGACAAGAGACGCAGGGAGTTAATCCTTCAAGTCGAGAAATTTAAACACAGAAAAAATTTGCTAGCACGTGTAATATCCACCAAGATAAAAAATCATCAAGATACAGTCCCAGAAAGAGAAGAGATGACAGGAATAGGCGCGGAACTTGCAGATATTGAGCAAGAAAAGAAAACATTAGATGCCAAGTTCAGAGCGTCAATGATGACTCTTCCCAATCTCATAAATAAATCAGTTCCAATTGGAAGTGATGAAAAGGAAAACGTCATTCTAAGATATCATGGTGCAATCACGAACTTTGATTTTTTCCTGAAAGATCATGTCGACATAGCAAACTCGCTTGGTTTGCTCGATATAGAGCGCGCTGCAAAGATAGCAGGTGCCAGGTTTTATTTTTTAAAAAACGAGCTAGTGAAGTTGAATCTGGCTTTGATTAACTATGCACTAGATTTTTTAGCCAAAAAGGGATACAATCTCGCACAGCCTCCATTCATGATAAGAAGAGAAGCGATGGAGGGAGCAGTGATACTTGGTGATGTTGAGGATATGATTTACAAAATCGAAAAGGATGATCTGTATATGATAGGGACTTCAGAACATTCGATGGCTTCGATGCATATGAACGAGATCTTTAATGGAAAGGTCTTACCATTGCGCTATGCTAGCATCAGTCCTTGTTTTAGGAAAGAAGCTGGTGCACACGGCAAGGACACGAAGGGCATTTTCAGGGTTCATCAATTTGAAAAAGTTGAACAATTTGTTTACTCACGGCCTGAAGAATCAGAACAAGAACATGAACGATTGTTGGCAATATCTGAGGAATTCTATGATCAGCTTGGTATTCCATATCGGACAGTTTTACTATGTTCCGCAGATCTGGGGAAGACTTCATCAAAAACGTACGATATTGAAGCGTGGATGCCAAGTCAAAATGCATATAGAGAAATCGTCTCCTGTTCAAATTGCGCGGATTTCCAAGCTCGCAGACTCCTTACAAGATTCCGGGACAAGATCAATGAAGAGACTAGATTTGTTCATACACTGAACAGTACCCTCGTGGCAACGGAAAGAACTCTGGCATGTATAATAGAAAATTACCAGACATCGAGTGGAACTTTCAAAATTCCAGACGTACTTCAACATTATATGGGAGAGATGAGGGAAATTTCCAGTAAAAATTGAGCCGACATATTGCACCTCGAATGGAATATCTAATTTGTCTTCAAAACTAAAGTAGACCTTAATTTCTAACAGTCTTCAATCGTCAAAAAGAAAAAGAGGGAAAAAAATTTGTAGCTTTTCAGATGACTTGCCACGGTCTTGTTGCGAAAGTTACACCGAGTCCTGCTCCGATCACAATGACCTGATAGGCAACGTTACCCCATGGCACTGGTTTCAAAATGGCAGGTCCTGTGACTTGAACGGTTTGTCCTGGTCCTAGACCTGGACCTACGTGTTCAATATTGAGCTGAGTATGCACATGATATATCGCTGGCTCCAATGCTCTCACAGTGATCGAGTACGGTATTGTTTGCTGTGGATTAATTGTAAAGATGTTGCCAGGAGGATCCCTTGCTAGAAATTGCCATCTATTGCCCGCATTTACTGAGTCGCTGAACAACGATAGCCAAGCTCTAAGTGGCGTATTAACCAGGCTCTGAAGAGTACCTGTTACTGTAAGAGTATCGCCGGTATGGAGTGTCTGAGCCGAAAACGACTCATCCAGTATCCTGACAAATCTACTCTGAAGCTGTGCCTGAACACCGTGTGCATGCGCCATTGGCAGGTATGCAAACCCAGTTGAAAATACGGTTAGGGCAGCTACGATCGTGACAATAGTCCGACTTTTCATCATTGTTATACTATCATATCAATAGTGAAGAAAGATATATGCTTTGCTCTAATCTTGGATGCCAAATACCCTACTATCACGGTTTTGCTCCAGTCTAATCCTGGCTACATTATTAGGTTGGATTTTCATTTATGTATCATCATACATCATCCATGCTTATCACATATGCTATACATTTACAGCATCATA